>JBFYZH010000151.1:0-9797 GCA_041309605.1 Candidatus Krumholzibacteriota bacterium | reverse complement strand
GATAAAAAGATCTGTATCGGGACCCTCGAGGAGCTTCGCTCGCTCAGCAAGCGGATCCCGGACGATTTCGACCTTCACAAGCCGTTCATTGACGACCTCGAGGTCTGTTGCCCCGAATGCGGGGGCGCCATGAAGCGGGTCCCCGAAGTCATAGACTGCTGGTTCGATTCGGGCTCGATGCCTTTCGCCCAGTACCACTATCCGATGGAGAACCAGGATCTGTTCAAAAGGCAGTACCCGGCCGCCTTCATCAGCGAGGGGGTCGACCAGTCGAGGGGCTGGTTCTATTCCCTGCTGGCGATAGGGGTTTTCCTGACGAAACAGAGTCCCTACCGCAGGTGCCTGCCGCACGGGATGGTCCTGGACAAGGACGGGCAGAAGATGAGCAAGAGCCGGGGAAACGCCGTGTTCGCGAGCGATATACTGAAGAGCGACGGGGCGGATTCCCTGCGCTGGTACCTGATGACGAGCGGCGCGCCGTACCTTCCCAAGAGGTTCGACGTCGAGGCGATGAGGGACGGAGCGAACAAGTTCCTCGGGACCCTGAGGAATCTCTACAGTTTCTTCGCCATGTACGCGGGGATCGACGGATTCGAGCCGCAGGGAAGGATCGACAGCGGGAACATGATCGACAAGTGGATACTGTCGAGATACAACACGACCGTAAGGGAGGTCGGAGCCGCGCTGGACGAGTACGAGATTACTAGAGCCGCCCGCGCGATCCAGACCTTTGTAATGGACGAACTGAGCAACTGGTATCTGCGGCGCTGCCGGCGCAGGTTCTGGAAGAACGAGATGAGCGGCGACAAGCTGGCAGCTTACGAGACCTTCTACAAGGTTCTGGAAGGAATATCCATAATCTCCGCTCCGTTCATCCCGTTTCTCGGCGAAGCCGTCTACCAGAGGCTTCACCGGATCGAGCCGGGCGGCGCGCTGGTTATGAGCGTACATCTCGCCGGTTTTCCGGCAGTCGACGAATCGATGATCGATCTTCGGCTGGAAAAGAACATGGACGGCGTGAGGAAGGCCGTCACCACCGGCAGGGCCGTCAGGAACAAGGCGGGGATCAAGGTCAGAACGCCGCTCGCGGAGATGCTCGTTCACAGCAGGTGCCGCGAGGAGCTGGATTGGCTCGAGGATGACGAGCTCGCCGGCCTTGCGCTCGACGAACTCAACGTCAAGAAGATATCCGCCGTGGCCAACACGGGCGATTATATACGTTCGAGCGTCAAACCCGATTTTTCCGTGCTGGGCAAGCGTTTCGGAAAAGCGATGAAATCCGTCGCGGCGAGTCTCGGGCAGCTCGGTCCCGACGGTATCGGCGGGCTTCTGGAGCAGGGCGAAACTTTGATAGAGATAGACGGAAAACAGGAGAAGATATCGATAGAGGAGACCAGGATCGACCACGAGACGGCCGATGGATATTCGGCCGAGATGGAAGGCGGTCTCACGGTAATACTTGATATCCGTCTCACGCCTGACCTTATCGAGGAAGGGATGGCCAGGGACCTGGTAAATCGGATCCAGAATTTCAGGAAGGAGTCGGGATTCGAGGTCAGTGACCGGATCGAGCTTTCATACGATGCACCCTCGCGGATCGGCGCGGTATTCGAGAGTTACAAGGAGCATATCCGGAGCGAAACGCTCGCAGAAAGACTGTTGGAAGGACGGCAGGATTGGCGGTTCAGGACTGAGTTCAAGCTCGGCGAGCACGATGTCGAACTCTGGGTAAAACTGGCTTGATCGATATATGGACAGGAGTGGAAAAATGCCCGCGAAAAAGAACAAGATCAAGATGACCAAGAAAGAGGCCGAGGTTTACAAGAAGAAGATTCTTGCGGAACGTGAAAGGGTGATAATGGAGATCGGAAGGATCGAGGAATCGATCAACGATTCGAGCGAAGCCGCCGAGAGCGCGAAAAAATCGTATTCGAATCACCTTGCCGATCTCGGCACCGACCTGATGGAGACCGAGAAAAACTTCTATTACGCCAGCCAGGAAGGACACTACCTTCGTTCCCTGGACGAGGCCCTCCAGAGAATCGAGCGCGGCGAGTACGGAAAGTGCGAGGAATGCGGAGAGCTTATCGGCGATAAAAGACTCGAGGCGGTCCTCAGCGCCAGGCTTTGTATCTCGTGCAAGAACAAGTCGGAGAAGAGCAAGAGGGGACGTCAGTAGTGCTGTATTTCTCGGTCGCGGCCATCGTCGTGATACTCGACCAGGCTTCGAAGAAGCTTGTCTGGGACGCGTTCAGGCATAGCGGCGGCGTCGACCTCATCGACGGATTCCTGCGGGTGACCCTCAGTAAAAACTCGGGGGCGGTCATGGGGATCCTGTCGGAATCCAGGCCCGTCCTTCTCACGGTTACGATCCTTTCGATCGGGGCTCTCGTCATTTTTGCCTACAGGATGCGATACGCCCCGTTTCTCAAACGTATGTGTCTCGGTCTTATCCTGGGCGGCGCGTTCGGAAATCTGATAGACCGGATCGCCACGGGGGAAGTCGTCGATTTCATAGACATGGGGATAGGAAAATTCCGCTGGCCCACCTACAACGTGGCCGATATCGCGGTGACGGCCGGGGCCGTGATTCTTATCGCGGGTTTCATGCGCGCCACGGATTCCGCGGATCCGGCGGCAAGGGAAGCGGGGGCCTGCGATGAATCGGGCGCGGACTCCGATGAACAGCGATAGAATATTCCGGACCATCGTGGACGAAGAGGCGGGCGGCGAGCGCCTCGATTCATTCCTGAGCGAAAACATACCCGAACTCTCAAGATCCAGGATCCAGAAAGCGGTGCGCGCGGGCGAGGTCGCCGTCGACGGCGTCGCCGTGACCAGGGTATCCAGAAGGATAAGGGAGAACGAAAGCATAGAGATCCGCTTCAGTCCCCCGAGGCCGATGGAGATCCTCGCAGAGGATATTCCGCTCGACGTCGTGTACGAGGACGCAGACCTTCTCGTCATCAACAAGCCGGCCGGCATGGTGGTACATCCGGCGCCGGGAAGCGAAAGCGGGACCCTCGTCAACGCTCTTCTTCATCATTGCAAAGACCTTTCGGGCATCGGCGGCGTTTTGCGGCCGGGGATCGTCCACAGGCTGGACAGGCTCACCACTGGGCTGCTCGTGGTGGCGAAGAACGACCAGGTCCACATATCGCTCGGAAGGCAGCTGATGGAAAGGACGGTGAGCAGGATCTACCAGGCCGTCGTTTGGGGTCGAATGCCTCATGACGAGGGAGTTATCAACCTCGCCATCGGGCGCTGCCCCTCCGACAGGAAAAGGATGGCCGTTGTCGGGCACGGAGGCAGGGAAGCTTCCACATCCTACTATGTGGTAGACACTTTCGAGCCGTTCCAGTATATTAAATTGAAGCTCGGGACCGGCCGCACACATCAGATAAGAGTGCACCTTTCGCATGTCGGCCACCCGGTCCTCGGCGACCCCGATTACGGGGGAAGCAGGCTCAGGAAAGGCTCCCTTTCGAAAAGGGAGATGGAAATCGCGCAGAAGGCTCTGGGGATGTTGGAAAGACAGGCTCTTCACGCCGGGGAGCTTTCGTTCCTTCATCCGGCGCGAAAGGAAATCATGGCTTTTTCGGCGCCTCTTCCATACGATTTCGAATCGGTCCTGTCCTTCTGCAGGAGTACGCGATGAAAATAAAAAGCCGGGAAGCCGGACAGGTCGTGATCCTCGACGTATCGGGAAAATTGATGGGCGGGGGCGACGCCGACACCTTCCGCGACACGATCCATGACCTTCTCGAGCAGGGGAAAAAAAGGATCGTCGTGAATCTCTCGGAAGTCGGGTGGGTGAACAGTACGGGGGTGGGTATTCTCATAACCGGGTACACCACGATGAGAAGGAACAAGGGGAACCTGAAACTCCTGCACGTATCGAAGAAAATCCAGAGCATACTTTACATAACAAAGCTAAATCTTATATTCGAATGCTTCGATAACGAGGATGAAGCCATAGCCAGTTATTCCTGAGAACCGTCACCCGGTCTGGCCCGGCAGGAGGGAGCTCGAGCCGCGATGGGCGATAACATCACCCTGACATTTCCCAGCAGTTACCAGTGGTTGAATATGATCGATCTGGTATGCGGTGAAGTCACTTCCGAGATGGGGTTTTCCCACGACGCCCTCAACGAGATCTCCATTTCGGTGATCGAGGCGTGTACGAACGCCCTCGAACACGGGAACGGGAGCAATGTTGACCTCGAGGTGCGGGTCGTTTTCCGCCGCGAGCAGGGTCGTCTCACGGTCGAGGTATTCGACTGCGGAAAAGGGTTCGATTACAAGAATTACATGGATAACATCCCCGATCCGTCGGATATTCAAAATCACAGGGGGAGGGGGATCTATATCATGTGCCAGATGATGGATTCCCTGAGCTTCGAGAAACTGCCGGACGGCGGAATGAAGGTTACGCTTTTAAAAAAGATCGACGGTACCGGGGCAGAAAACAGCGATTGAACGACTCGCCGCAGAATTTCCGGCCTTGATACGGGAACAAGGTCATTTCCAGCGCGTAACTACAGGAAGACGGTTCGGGTTGACAGCGGTTCGAATTTTTACGTAATGATCGATCCGGAGTGATTTTATGGCCACCTCGTCGTTTCTCGCATCGTTCTATTTCGTCAACGGCGCGATAATATTTTTCCTCGGGGTGATGATACTGCGATATTCCAGCAGGGATATCGTCGGATGGGCGACCGCGCTCGTGCTCTTCTTCGCCGGAATCGGTCCCGTCCTCGGGGCCATCGGGGTCATACTCGAACAGAACCTGGAACATGGGACCTATCTGTTCGAAAACCTCGTAGAGAATTTCGATTATACATGGGAATTCTTCTTTCCGTCACTGGTCCTTTTCGCCCTCGTCTATCCGAAGCAACACGCGATCTGGAGGTACATCAGGCCGTACGTGTTCGTGCTGTATTTCCCCCACGTTTTCCACCTTATACTGGTGCTTTTCCTGCTCGACAAGGTGACTCCGGAGAACACCTTCAATTTCCTCATGCATACGGGCATTTCCAGCTCGACGATCCAGTCGTCCGTCACGTCGCTCGCGAAGTTCCTCAATGTCCTGGCGGAACTGCTTTTCAAGGCCCACAGGACATTTTTCTCCCTGGTGAACATCTCGTACGCGTCTTTCTCCGTGCTGCTTCTGGCCAACTCGCTGAAGCTGGATATATCGCCGAGGGTCATCAGGCAGCTCAAGACCGTCATCCTGGGTCTCGGACTCTGTACCTTTATATACGCCCTCGGAAGGATGGTCCCGTTCTTTTTCAACATGGAGTTCAACCCGAACACCGTCACCGCCTTCGTCAACGCCGCCCTGATCCTCGGCGGCGGATCGATAGCGATAGCGATCGTCAGGTACCAGTTCCTGGATATCCGCCTGATCGCGAGGAAGGGCATCTTCTACGGCGCGACGGTGGCGATTTTTTCGACGATATACCTTCTCACGATAAGGCAGATCCTGGAGTTCTTCTTCCGTTTCACGGGCACCAGATTCGAATTTCTCGAAACCGGCCTCATCATTCTTTTCATCATCGTCTTCCAGCCGGTTATGGGAAGGATCGAGGAATGGATCGAGAGGATCCTGGTCCGCGAGGAAAAGAGCGTCAGGGTCCACCTGAGGGATCTTAGCAACGAGCTTCTTTCGGCGGTCGAAATCGAGGAGATGAAAAGAAAGATCAACATCTCGCTCGCGAAGATCCTGAGAACCGGCGAGGTGGAAACCGTCTTCTGCGACGAGATTTTCGCCATCAAGGACGAAGACCCCTACGCCCTCGAAGTGATAAAGATAATGATAAAATACGGCGAACCGATCAGCAGGCTCGATTTCATGGAAGCCCTCGGATTCCTGAACATAAGGAACAGGACCTTCCTTCGCCCGGGCAGGAAGATGATCAGGGAAGCGGTGGAGAACATGCCCGGCATAGTGAGAAGGTTCGCCCGTTACGAGATGATAGTGCCCGTCATCCACGAGGGAAGATGCGTCGCCGTCCTGCTTCTCGGGGAAAGGGAGGAGACGAACAGGTATTCGATGGAGGAACAGGCCCTGCTCTCGATGCTCGCCTCGCAGATCGCCGCGTCCCTCGCCCGAATAGACCTTCTCGAACAGATCGTCGAAAAAAAGGTGATGGAGGAGGAGCTGAATATCGCAAGAAACATCCAGATCAATCTGCTTCCATCCGCCCCCCCCGTGCTGGACGATTACGAAGCGGCGGGCATGAGCGTTTCGAGCAAGCAGGTCGGAGGCGACTACTACGATTTCATAAGGAGCGGTTCGAACCTGGCCTTCGCGGTGGCGGACGTGTCGGGGAAGGGGGTGCCCGCGTCGATCCTGATGGCCTCCCTGCAGGCGAGCCTTCGTTCGCTGATGGACAGGATGGACGATCCGGTCGCCGTCATGAGCCGGCTCAACGACGTGATGTGCGACCTGACCTCGCCGGACAAGTTCGCGACGATGTTCTACGGCTGTCTCGATCTCGAGAGTCACGAGATCAGCTATTCGAACGCAGGTCATTTCTTCCCCGTCGTCCTGCGGGAGAACGGGACCGTCGAGGAACTGGACTACAGCGGTCTGATCCTCGGCGTGTCGCCCGGATTCCCTTACGAGAGCCGGAAGGTGAAACTCAATCCGGGAGACGCGATAATCGTGACGACGGACGGCGTGACCGAGGCCGAAAACAACAAGGGGGAGCTGTACGGCGAAGAAAGGCTGCATCCATTCCTTTCGACGGTCAGGGGGTGCTCGCCCGACCGGATCAAGGATGCCATCATAGAGGAGGTCGACCGTTTCTCGCATCCAAGGGGAGCGAGCGACGACCTCACGATCGTTGTGATAAGGCGTAATACCTTATAATATAATAAATTACAAGTGGGATTGCCGTAAGGACGTTTAACGTCCGCCGTGCCTGCCGGAAGGAAAACGGGTTAATGTCTTTAGAAAAAGATGCGGAATCGCGTATAATGGGGATCGATCCCGGCACAAAGCGGACCGGGCTAGCATTGAGCGATCAGCTCGGGATAACCGCGCAGGGATTGGATACATTCGATTCGGGCCCGGAAGAGGCCCTGGTCGAGCATATCAGGGCTCTTGCCGGCGAATACGGGGTCGTTCTTGCCGTGGTCGGCATGCCGCTTTCGATGAGCGGGGGCGAGATCGAGGGGACGGCCCGTTCGAGGGCCCTCGCCGGCAGGATCCGGGAAGCGTGCGGCATAGAGGTCGTACTGAGGGATGAGAGGATGTCCAGCCTCGAGGTCGAAAGAGTGATGATGCGGAACGGCAGGATAAAGAAAGCCGGAGATATCGACAAACTCGCGGCGGTCCTGCTGCTTCAGAGTTACCTCGACGAAAAGGACGCCTGATGCGCAAGTTCGTTATGATCTCGCTTGTGGCTCTCATCCTGATGGTCCTTGCGGCCCTGTACCTGGAATCCCTCTATTACGAGGACACCGGCGACGACGCTTCGGTGAGGATACCGGTCGGGGTGGCGCACGGCTCCACCTTCAAGCAGGTGCAGGCGGAACTGGTGGAGAAGGGGATCGTCACAAGGCCCACGATCTTCCGGTGGGCCGCATACCTTACGCGCAGGGAAACGAAGATAAAATCGGGCAGGTATCTTTTCCGGAGGGGGGAGAGCGTCGCCGCCGTCCTCGGGAAACTCGTCGCCGGAGAGGTCAACTATTCCAGAACCGTCATTCCCGAAGGGCTCATGGCTTCGGAGGTGGCGGCGATCCTGCAGAAGGAGGCCGACGTCGATTCGGCGGCCTTCATGAGGGCGACGGCCGACTCGGCGCTTATAGCCGAGCTGAAGATAATGGCCCCGTCCCTGGAGGGATATCTTTTCCCCGACACATACCTGTTCGACTGGCCGATCGAACCGGAGGACGCCATCCGCCGCCTGGTTTACAGGTTCCGCAGGATATACGAGGCCGTCGCGTGCGCGGTGCCCGATACGATCGGCCTGACGGTCAACGAGATCGTGACGCTCGCGTCGATAGTGCAGGCGGAGGCGGGGGACGACTCGGAGATGCCGCAGATATCGGCCGTTTTCCATAACAGGCTGAAAGCCGGATGGAAACTGGAGGCGGATCCCACCGTGGCGTACGCGCTCGGCGGCGTCAGGAGGAGGATCTGGTACAGGGACCTCGAGGTCGATTCGCCCTACAACACATACAAAGTCAGGGGCCTGCCTCCGGGCGCCATATGCAATCCGGGACGCTCGGCCATCGAGGCGGCGGTCATGCCGGTGAAGGGGTGCCTCGATTTTTATTTCGTGGCCGATGGGACGGGAAGGCACAGGTTCAACAGCACATATTTCGACCACCTCAGGGACAAGCATCTTTTCAGGTACGGAGCGGTGCCGCCGGAGATGAGGGAGAAATCGTATCTCGAAGCGATCGGGATGGAGACGGGCGGAGCCGGGGGGGACACCTTGAAACCGTGTGCGCCGGACTCCGCCGGCACTCCCGGAAGCGGGCCCGGCATAAGGCCGGACAGCATAGGGACGAGGGAAACGGCGGGCGGGGGAACAAGTGTCCAGCCCGACAGCGGCGCGGCGAAGGGCGCCCCCGGGTCCGGTGGCAAAGCCGGTTCCGGCGCGGCGATGGACCGTTCAGGAGGCGCGCCGATGGAGAGGGAGGACGATCCTGGAAACAAATGACGGCGCTTTGCTCAGACTGAAGGAAATAATAGGCCGCTGCCCCGGGGCGGCTGTCGCGTTTTCCGGTGGGGTCGATTCGACCTTCCTACTCGGTGTCGCAAGGGAGGTGCTCGGGGATTCCCTCGTCGCAGTCACGGCGACGGCTCCATTCGTCCCCCGGCGCGAGGTCGAGGATGCGAGGGTCTTCAGCTCGTCGCTCGGCGTCCGCCATGGGATCGTCGAGATCGATTGGGATGGGATAGGCGGATTCGCGGAAAATCCTCCCGACAGGTGTTATCACTGCAAGAAGGCCGTGTTTTCAAGGATCGTCCAGGCGGCCGCCCTCCTCGGTATCGATACAGTCATGGACGCCAGCAACGCCGACGATGCGGCCGATTACAGGCCGGGGATGAAGGCCCTTGAAGAACTGCATATCTTGAGTCCGCTGAAGGAAGCGGGCCTGACAAAGAAGGAGATCCGCGAACTGTCCCGCCGGCTCGGTTACCCGGGCTGGGACAGGCCGGCCGCCGCCTGCCTGGCGTCGAGGATCCCCTACGGCGAAAGGATTACCGAGGCGAAACTGAGGCGTATCGAGGAGGCTGAAATCTATCTTGCCGGCGAAGGGTTCGCTGTGTGCAGGGTAAGAAGCCACGGCGACCTTGCGCGTATCGAGGTCGCCCCGGAGATGATCGCCGTTCTCGCCGGCGAGCCGGCGCGATCCAGGGCGGCGCGGCGATTAAGGGAACTGGGGTTTAGATATATCACCATTGACATCGAGGGATACCGGATGGGCAGCCTCAATGAATCCCTTGACTTGTGAGTATTTGAAGATATTATTTGTTTATCCTTATTTTGGAAGCCCCCCTGGGGGCGGAAAGGTCGGCGGATGGAAGCGATTCGTAAAATCAGGAAATGGATCTTGATCGCGGGACTTGTCTGCATAGTGCTGGGATATATCCTGCTTGCCAGGAACTCCATATCCCTGGCTCCGGCGCTTCTGGTCCTCGGTTATTGTATCCTCGTTCCTGCCGCACTGATATAGACATACCCCGGGTGGGCGAATAGCTCAGTTGGTTAGAGCACCTGCCTTACAAGCAGGGGGTCGGAGGTTCAAGTCCTCTTTCGCCCACCATTTAA
>JBFYZH010000150.1:0-12203 GCA_041309605.1 Candidatus Krumholzibacteriota bacterium | reverse complement strand
AGTTCTCCGCCCCGCTTTTCCCAGTAATCGAAGAAATCGTCCCCTGTCATGAGGACTATGCCTCCGTTTTCGATATCGGACATCATCCAGTTGTCGTTGTTGAAAGTTCTCTTGAAACCGTGTACGAGCAGTTCCAGCTCTTTTCCGGCGAGGGGGATCCACATCTCGAAATCGAAACCGATGCGTCCGGTATTTTTCTTGACCAGGGAGGGACTGATCCATGCATGCCATCTCACATAGGGTTCTTTATGAAGCTCGTTCTCCCGCTTCAGACCTATTCCGATGATCGAATAATCGACCCTGCCCGCCTTGTCCCCGCCCAGGGCCAGGCGCGTCTTGACCGCTTTCGGGTCCTCGAATTTTTCAAACTCGACAACGCCCTCCTTTTCGAACAGCTCGTGATCGAGCCTGCACTCGCACGTGAAATACGAGATGCTCCCCGTCACGGTCGCTTCGCGGGACAGGAAATCCCTGCCGTTGACCAGTCTCAAATCTCCATCCAGAACAGCGCTTCCGGTCATAACGAGGTCACCTTCTATGACCCAGGCGTTTCCCCGAAGCGTGGCCCCGTTCTGGATGTCGAGCGATCCGGCTATCACCACAACCGGGCCTTCGAGCGTCTCACCCTCGGGAACCATGCATCCGCCGTAGTAGACGATCTTTGGAGTAAAATCGAGAAGCCGCGTCAGGTCATCGTGGGATATCCTGGCGATTTCCCCGGATTTCCCCTCCGGCGCGATCGCCCGAACGGGAAATGCGGCGACAAAAACGAGGGCACAAAACATGAATATCGTTTTCAAAATGTTCCACTCCGAGGTCGACAATTCCGGCACAACCGCTGTTCGGACGGATTGTGGGGCAAAAATCCGGACGCCCGGGAAAAACCCCGTTCCCGCCGGCATCTATCCTTCGTGACGAAAATAAATCTTACCCACTATCTTCCAGCCCTCGCTGAACCTGTACAGCGACATGAAATCCGTAAAAACATGTTTCCCGTCGATGAACATCTCGATCCGGGCGACGGCCGCATCCCCCGACACTTCCACTGTGGGGAAATTCCACGTCACCTCCCGCTTCGGAGGGTTGGGATATTTCACTATGCTCTTTTCGATTGACTCGATCCATTCCCCTATGGTGAGTTTTTCCACTCCGCCGTCCTTGAGGATGAACATGACGAAATCGGAATGAAATCCCTTCCTTATCGCGGGTATGTCCCGGTCGATGTGTATCCCCCTGATATAGGACTCTTCGATGACCTTTTTTACCGCCTCGGCCGGATCCTCCTGCGCCGCGGCTGAATAGGAATAAAGACAGGAAATGACGATGGTGATCAGCACAGCGGCCGATATCTTTCCCACAACGGCTCCTTCCAAGTTCAATCCGACCCTGCGTCGTACATGAATGTACAACAGCACATACGGACAGGCGGGCCTTTTGTTTCACGCCCGCCCGTTCATTGTATTTTATGTCCGGGAATCCTGCAACTGATTTGGATGCGTTCGCTGAAAGCGCGCGCATCCCGTTGACCGGTGGCGTACCCGGTTTCAGCGAATGCTCCTATCCGGTCTCTTTAATTCCGGGACCGGCCGGATCCATATCACCTTAGAAGGACTATCTTCCGTGTAGTGGCAAATCCTTCCGCCTCCATACGGCAGAAATAGACCCCCGATGCGACCGCTTTCCCCGACTCATCCCTGCCGTCCCAAGCGGTCTCACTGCCGCCCCGATCGAATATTTTGTCGATCAGTGTATTCACTAACCGTCCGTTGACGTCGTAAACGGCGATTTTCACCCTCGCCCTTACCGGCACGTCGAATCTTATCACCGTGTTGGGATTGAACGGATTCGGGAAGTTCGCAGCCAGTGCAAAATCCATTACACCGGGGAGATCATCGCCGCCGGTCGTGGACGTCGTGGAAAAATCGGCGTCGGAATCGTCATACATCGCGAACCCCGCCGCATCGCGCGCTATCACGCGTATCCTTGAAGTCGACGACGCGCTGTCAGGAAGAGTCCAGATACAGGATCCGTCGTTACCCTCGCCCGTGGCGATCGTCTCACCCCATGTGAATCCTCCATCGTAGGACCTGAGGATATCGATGGAAGTGACGCCCACATTGTCGGAAGCGGTCCAGGTTATCTCATGTGTTTCCCCGATCGGCAGGCTTTCCCCCCCGATCGGCGAAGTAAGCGTTACCGCCGGTTGTTCGAGATCCGGCCAGGAAGTCACCAGCCATTCGAGACTGCGGTGCATCAGCGAGTCGCGCATCGCGCTGGTGTTGACGGCCTCGAGGCCGAACGCCAGATAGACCAGCCTGTGGGAACCGTCATATCTCAGTCCGGCTTCGATTCCCGGAGAGTATTCGAATATGGCTGCTGCGCCGGCGCGAGGCTCTATCTCGCTAGGCCAGTCCTGGCTGAAACTGCCGTCTCCGCCTCCTATATCGAAAGACAGCCCGTCCGAGACCGGATCCCCGGGTATTCCCGTGAGCGACCGGAAACCGGAATCGTCCAGGATATAATTTGCGTGCAGGAATCCGTTGTAGAAATTTATCTTGCTCACGAGGGATTCGTTGTTCAACTGCCAACCGATATCCTGACCTGAGATCAGCATCCTTCCGCCCATATCGAGAAAATTGCCGATCGCCAGGCGATTTTCATATTCGATATCCCCGGAGATTCCCGTCATCCAGACGACAACCTCGTAATCGTTCAGCGTCGACAAGGATGGATATCCGTCAACGGCCTCGTCCCACACATCGTAGAAATATCCGTTGTTCGACATGGCATTCCTGAAAAATACGTCGTAAGCCGCGCCGGTATCATCGTCGACGAGCAACACGGGGCAGTCGCCCACCACCACTGAAAACGTATCAGATGACGCATAGCTCCCTGCGTCGGCGGAGATATGGATCACGAAATCCAGGACAGTACCCGGAGCGGTGAATTCGCTGAGGGTGAACTCGAACGACGGCGAGCCGGTATATTCATCGCCGCGCGTCATATCGGGATAAACCGCCGAATCCTGGATCAGATCGACAATGTCGCCGGACACCGAAAGTATTGCCGAAACGCCGGTTCTGACGGGGGAAACCACGTCACACAAAAGAGTGACCGCCATGCTGACCGTTTCGCCGGGATCGAGCCTTCCGTCGTCATCCCCCGACGCATCATCAATATCGTAATTCCTGAAGACTATCTTGTCGCCGGGGTCGTAGAGAACCCTCTGCGTGGCGTTTCCCACCCTGCAAGAGCCGTATTTTATCCAGAAGTAACCGTCGAGTCCCCAGTCCTCCCCCCAGCTGTTCTTTATGAGCCAGGCGCCCTCGCCATCGCACATCGCATCGTCCCAACCCACTATAACCACCGCGTGGTTTATGGGTTCCTCATCGGCGTGCTCGTAGCATCCCCCCGTGTAATACCTGAAATCAGCGTATACGGTAAATGTGGTTGCGACGGGGGATATCAACACTTCCTGCTTGATCGCGTCGACGTCGTTGGCGATATCGACCCACCCTCCGTTCGAGGCCACCGCGTTGCAAAGATGGTCGGTACACGGCACGGCATCGTCTGCCTGGTAGGGCATGCAGGCCTCCGTCACCGACCCGTTTTCCCCGATATACTTCCAGGCCCAGGAATACCATCCGCCATCGCATCCGAATCCCCCGGTCCTGCAGGAGAGTATCTGCTGTTCGGACAGGTCGTATTCGATCCCCTCGTTCTGCAGCAGGACCGCCTCGAGTGCCCCGTGTGCCGCAAAATCCCAGCAGCTTCCGCATCCGTCCTGGTCCTTTACCGCCGAAACCATACCGTAATCGCGCCAGTCCCAGCTTGAGGGAGCCATTCCGGGCGCCTTCACCGATAACCGTTTAGAATCCAGCCCCATGAACCTTTTCTCCACCTCCGCTGGCAATCTTGTTCCGCACAGGGCAAGGAATTCCTCGTCCGAAAGACCGGAAAGCGATGTTTTTCCCGCCATCCAGTCGTACCCTTTCATCTCGATCGATCGCCTTACCGCATCGATCGAGATTCTTTCCTCTTCAGAGACCGGTGATGGAACCGAAGTCGAATAAATGGGCGTCGCGAATGCGCATAACGCAAGGGCGAGCAGAATGGTCCGATTCATATTCTCTCCTTTTGGGGGGTCCTGCCTCTCCGGTTAAATTTATGATTCCGAAGGCGAAGAATCAAGAAAGAAGCAACCCCGGCGGGAGTAATCAATTCGTTTTTCGAAAATAAACCAGGGCCACGATCTTTATTACTCCCATGATCGCCATTATCGCAAATAGCTGCCAGTCGACCCAACCCTGTCTGATATATTTATCCAGAAGGGAGGCGCCCATCAGGACGGCCCCTATCCTGGTCGCTATCTTCATCGATTTCATCTGGTGCACGAGAAATCTTTCATCCGGCATGATCTTTACTCCTCCATCATGAACATCTCGTCGGCGGGGCATCCGAAATAACGTGACATCCTCAAGGCGAGCGGCAGGCTTGGAATGTACTTCCCTTTTTCAATCGAGATGATCGTCTGCCGGGAGACATTCAACTCCCTCGCAAGATCCTCCTGGGTCATCCCGGATTTCTTCCTGAATTCCCTTATCCGGTTCGCTACCTTTTCGTCCATCACCGTTCTTTCACAAGTAAAGCCGACTTTACATATACAATATATTCCGGACAAGGGTTAAATCAAGCCCCGATGGACATTTTTTTTACCGGCGTTCGACCGGTGCGTCCTGCCGGCTCCTCTGCCCCGTAACCTCGAGTATCCAGGCACCGACGATATCGAGAGCTTCCGGCGCGAAGGTTTCGGTGATCTTTCCGTATTCGTCGATAGATCCTCTTTCGCATGTCTGAAAGAGATGGTTCAGACCAGGCAGCTCGACGACCTTGAAATTGCCGCAAACTCCCGCGGTAAGGGCTTTTTCTATCGCCGCAAGATTCTCCTTCGCCGGCACCTGCAGATCCTTTTCTCCGCCCACAGCCAGGACCGGACATTTGACCTTCATGAGCGCCGGAACCGGCTCGTAGGCGAGGAAAAACCTGAACCACGGAGTGGAATATATCCGCGCCCGCTGCTCGATCGCGCCGTACGTATAGCCTATCCTTTCCAGTTCTTGCAGCTCTTCGGGCTTATATTCCGTCCAAAAAGCCACGGATTCCCTGATCATCGTTTTTACGGCTTTGTCGACATCCTTTTCTTCACGAAAGATATCCTGCTCGAGTCTCTTCTGCTCGAGGATCTTTCCCATAAGCTCGTCTCTCAACCCTGTTTCCCTGAAAATGAGCTCAGTCTGCATGATCAGGATCTCACCGCCGTTGAATCCGGGAGCGGCGAGCAGGGCCATGAACGCCACGTCCCCTCTCTGCGCCGCCACCATCGGAGCTATGAGCCCCCCTTCGCTGTGTCCGGCCAGTCCCGTTCTGTCATGGTCGATTTCGGGTCTGGATTTCAGATATTCGATCGCCGCGTTGACATCGGCAGCGAAATCCTCGGTAGTGGCGAGCGCCGGATCGCCCCCCGATCCTCCGATCCCCCGATCGTCGCTTCGCAGAACCGCAATCCCCATTCTCGTGAGATGATCGGCCAGCACCAGAAAAGGACGGTGCCCGAAAATCTCCTCGTCACGGTCCTGTTGTCCCGAGCCAGTGATCAGGACCACAGCCGGGAATGCGGTTCCCTCGTCTGGCATCGTAAGGGTCCCCGCGAGGGTTATCCCCGCGCTCTCATTTCTGTACGATACGTCCTCAACCCTGTAAGGATAGGGCTTCTGCGGCATCTGGGGACGAACCGGCGCGGATGAAGCCTCGCTCCTGTGAAGGGACAGCGGAAAGTTCATCGACGACTGGTTCCACAACCCCTCGAAGATTTCCCGCCGCGGATCGTATTTTCCGGCGAAATTTCCCGCCACTGCGGTTACATCGATGAACAGGCTGTCCGCCCTGACCTTTATCTCCCTTATCGGAATGCCTTTTGCCCCCTGATCCGGGCTGTCCACAGTGCCGTTGAAAACGCCCGCCCCGCTTTCGGCGATATTAAAGACGATTCGCAAACCGGATCCATAAACGTCTATCGATCCCTCCCAGGTCCCGATTATATCCACAGGTTCATCCGCCGCCTGCATCCGTCCGTACGATCCGGAAAAAGCCGATACGACCGCGATGCAGAGAACGATACTCGCTATCTTCTGGATGTTCATGTATGCCTCCTTCGTGACAGGTTCATCGTAAGTCCCGACTGTACACAATGAATACATGACTATCCACGATTTATTCGATTGGCGGATTTCATCGGAAAGACCTAGCGAAGATCGTAGACCGAAAAGGCCGCGACCGCGCCGAACAGCGCCAGCGCCAGATACATGACAAGAAGTCCCGTATCCGTCATGGCGGAGCCAATGACCTCGGATGTCGAAGGGTATTCATCGGCAAATCGCGGCATCCCGCTCGTATCGATCGTCTTCGTTTCCCTTGGAGCCGACGTGGTCAAACCATTCTCCGAATCGATGCTGACCATTATTCCCGGGCTCCCGCCCGGAGATTCCTTTTCCCTTTTTGCGGCAAATTCATAAAGGGAATCGTGGTACTCCTCCATTCCCCTTTCGCACCTTTCCTTGAGTCCGGTACCGGTTCCCGCAAGATTCATCGATGCCAGTTTATAGGCGGAGGACGGCGAGAGCCTTGAAAGGGCGAAAGCAAGCCGCTCCTGCTTCTCCCTCAGGTTTCCCAATTCTTCGTACATCCGCTTCGAGTTGTCCCAGATTTCCGCTTCGATTGATTTTCTCGATTTGTCGTTTTCTTCGAGCCAGTTCCATTCATTGTTTTCGCGGTACGCGATTTTCTCCTCTTCCGTCATCCCTTCCATCTCCCTTTCCCTGGCGACCGCAGCGTCTTCCATCTGCTTTATGTGTTTTTCCCATTCCGCGGCGGAAAACCTGTCGATCTGGCTGTCGATCTGGGCCATCGACGGAACCGGGGACAGTTTGCCCGCCGCCATCACAGCCGCTTTGGGAACGATAAGTGTCATCGTGACCCAGGACACCAGCAGAACAAGGAAAGAGACCGAAGATCTTTTTGTCATTGCCGAAACCATCAGACCCAGAGCCAGGAAAAAGGTGCAATAAAGGACCGACAGCATCAGGAAAAGAAAAAGGCGGCTCCAGTGGTCGGCCGTCAGCGGCACCCTGAAGACAAGGACCAGGAGTATTCCCATCAGGACGGGAATGACGAGAGGAATGATAAGCCCGAGCCAGGAACCGGCGAACTTGGCGAATATGTATGTGAACCGCCTCACCGGATTCGTAAAAATGAGTTTGAGCGTCCCGGATTCCCTCTCCCCGTTAATGGAATCGTAGGTGAAGAGTATCGCGAAAAGCGACATCACAACCATGAATATGAAGTTGAGATCGATGAACCTGAACACGGCGAATACCGTGTCCTCGGAATACATGCTTCCGGTGAGCCTGATCGCTTCGGACTGCTCAAGGACGGAGAATCGCCCGATGTCCCTTGACACGCCGCCGATGAATATCTGCATCGGATCCGGTTTCCTGAAGACCCTTGTCGCCAGATAGCTCCAGGAATATTGTTCCTGAAGCTGCTGCTGCTCGAGTTGAACGGCCGTTTCGTATTGCTTCATATCGGCCCTGAAATCCACTATGCCGACATATATGCTGAGAAGAATCAGCACTGCGCACGCCAGGAATGTCGCCGCGAATTTCGGCCCGGCGATCATATTCTTCAATTCTTTCCGCACGAGTGTTCCGAGCATTTTCTGCCTCCGCGATCCCTGTCTTTTAACGCACGTCGTAAACCAGAAATCTGAAATAAGCAAGAGCGAAAAATACGAGGTTGAATATCAAGAGAAGCCCGATATCGGGCATCGAATTTTCCACATATTCGCCCGCAGACGCCGGGTGAAAATCGAATCCTGGAAGTTCGCCGGGATCTATTGCGGCAATCTCCTCCGTTTCCTCCCCGATCCTGATCTTTAACATCCTGAATCCGGAGGCGACCCCGGTTTTTTCCAGCATGAAACGCTTGTAAGCCTCCTGGAACCTTTCAGCTTCCTCCAGGAACCGCTCCTTCTGACCGAGCGACGTCTGCGCCAACGCTGTCGCCGCAAGCGTGAATGTCGCGGCGGGAGAAACTCTGGCAAGACCGAACCCCAGATTTTCCTGCACCCTCTGCCTGTTCCTTCTATCCTCGTTCAGGCGGGCGTTAAAGGCGTCCAGTTTGCTCTGCCTTTCGTCGTGTATACTGTTCATGAATTCCTGGAACTCCTGCATCATGGCGTCCATATCCTGGTTCGCCGATCCACGGTACCCGTCTATCTTTTCCCTGTCCTCCATTATCAGTTGCCTGCTGAAGCTGCTTTTGCTCGACGCCAGCTCGTCCACAGAGGGAACGTCAACGGCCCTGGCCGCCAGGATCACGGCGGTTCTGGGAATTATCAAAATCGCGAAGATCCAGATGACCAGAAGTACGAGGAACGAGCTGGACGACCTTTTCGTGAACACTGAGACCATGATCGACATGGCGAGAAACGCGCTGAAAAACAACAGTCCGGAAAGGATTACGAGCCCGAGCCGCAACCATTCGCCGCCGTCGAGCTCGACTCCCAGGACAAGCGGCATGAGACACCCGATCAACACGGGAATCATCAGCGGCAGACAGATCGCGACAAACGATCCGATCCATTTGCCGAGAATGTAGGAGCTCTTCGGGATGGAATTGGAAAATGCAAGCCTGAGGGTCCCCCGTTCTTTTTCTCCATTCACCGAATCGTACGCGAACAAGATCGCGAACAGGGACAGGACTATCTGGAAAATGAACTCCAGATCGAGGAAACCGAATATTGCGAAAACGGGATCGTCGCCGAACCTGCTCCCGTCCGCCGCGAGTTCGCTTCCCCTCCTGATGGCGATCGTCCGCCCGATATCGTTGGAAACGCCGCTTACGAGGGCTTCGAGCGGACGAGGCGGCAGGAATATCCTGAAGTTGTCCACTTCGTTCCATTCCTTCAGTCCCTCCAGTTTTCGAAGGTTGTCGGCCTTTGAAGCCTCGTACCTCTCGACATTGGCCTGATGGTTCCTGATGCCGGCATAGAACGCCAGCATGACCAGAGCGGAACAGACTGCGAAGCTGATGTGGAATTTCTTCGATCCGATAATTTCAAACAGTTCCTTCTTTACGATTGTGCCGATCATTTAACGATCTCCGTAGTAAAATTCCGGCCCTTCACAAAGGACATCAACTCAGCCCTGACATGTAATCCAGGTATATCTTCTCGAGATCCTCCCCTTCGAGTTCCTTCCTGCTTCGCTGCATCACCAGCCTCCCTTCCTTCATTATCCCGATGTTGTCGGCAATATCCCTGGCCCTGAATATGTCGTGAGTTGACATCAAAATCGCCCTGCCCTCCGAGCGCAGCGAATCCAGAAGATTGATGAATTCATACGCCGCCTTGGGATCGAGTCCCGAGGTCGGTTCGTCGAGAAGTATGGCCGGAGCTCCCTTGATTACGGCGATCGCTATACCGCACTTCTGCCTCATCCCCTTGGAAAAGGTCCTCAGTTTCCTATCGTGACAATCGTCGTCCAGCCCGGCTCTTCTAAGCACGTCCCTGTACTCGTCCCTTCCGCACCCTTTCGATCTTCCTCCAAGCCTGGCGAAAAAATCGAGGTTCTGGACGGCGGAGAAATTCATGTAGAGCATCACGTTCTCGGACACGTAGGATACTTTGTTCCTTATCAGCAGCGGATCCATGTGCGATGGTATGCCGTCGACCCTCGCCTCCCCTTCCGTGGGGTCGATGAAATTAAGGAAAAGATTTATCGCCGTTGTCTTCCCGGCCCCGTTGGCGCCGAGCATGGCGTAGGTCTGTCCGGGGAAGACGCTGAAATTAAGGTGATCCAGCGCCAGCACTCCGTCGTCATATCGTTTCGTAAGATTGACGGCCTCGAGAAGAGGGGCTGGCCGCGACATGTCGTTTTTTCCCGCCGACTCCATATCAATCCTTTCTTTCCAATAGTGCCTTCATATATCCGATTCGCATTTACTATTGCCTGGAAAGCCTGATGCCGAACACGACTATCGCCGAAATGATACCCACGATCAGGATCACGAGCGACAGGGTTCCCAGCACGTTGGCTCCCGCTTTTACTTCCACCGTCACCGTCTTCTCTTCGCCCCTTATCGGAAGGTCGCCGGAAAGGGACGAAGTTCGTACCCTGAATTCGTAACGGCCGGCCGTCACGTCGCCCGGGGGCGTCAACACGATCCTGATCCTGCTTTCTTTCCTAATGTCCAGCGACTGGATCATCAAAGGGTCCGTGGTCTTCTGCCATCCCGGCGGCGTATCGATCTCGAATTCGACGTTATCGAGCCGCCTTGTCCCATCGTTGATCACGTCGATGTCCATTTCGACGATCCCGCCCTTTTCGATCGAATGGTACAGCTGCGGAGCCTTGACCAGAAGCCTGCCGTTCCCCCTCGGGACTATCTCCAGCCTCGCATATCCGACGTTCAAAGCCTCTATCTCTTCTATCGTCCATTTTCTGGATGACAGTCCCTCGATGGAAACCATCCTGTCCTGCGGAACGGCGACGACAAAAAACGAGATCGGTTCGCCGACCGTCACCTCACCCGTCGGCCTGTCCGGCAGGAAAATTTTCATAGCCGCCTTCATGGAATTCGTGCGTTCCGTGAACCTGAGCTGGCTGAGTCTCGCCTCGCTGGCCGGATCCGCGAAATACCTAGTGATCTGGGGAGGCAGGTTTACCACTTCGAGCTTGAAGGTGTTGGTCGCGCTGCTGAACAGTTCAAGGTGGAGATCGTAAACCGCGGATCCTCCCAGTTCCACTTCCTGCGAAAACTGCTCGGAGTAGATCGTGGCCATATTGACCGAGGAATCCTTCTGAAGAAATATCTTCGGCGAGCGCTGGCTCCCGTTTCCGTAGACGATATCCACCGTCAACGCATCGAGATCCTGCAGAAGGGCAAAATCGAGTTCCACTGGCTTGCCGTATAAAAGCCGCTCGACCTTCGCCTCGTACGGCCGGCTTATTATCGCGTTTTCTCCGTTGAGCAGCGAAACGTACACGTCGTTTATCACGTCCGGCTGCAGGCTCCTGAACAGCTCGTCGTCCATTTCGATCAGTTTCCTGAAATCCGCGCCTCCGCCGGAGGTGTTCGCGAGCGTGACCCTGACATGCTTGTGGCCGTCCTGAGCCTGATATTTGACCGCGTTCACCACCGACACAAACTGTCTTTCGAAAAGCACCGCCAGAAGAGACTGCTGATAGTTCACCTCCGCGTCGGCAAAACTGTTTTTCGCCCTTTCGAGTTCCTGGAATGAGATTAATCCCTTCCCGTACATCGCTTCCTGTCTTTCCATATCGGCCCTTGCAAATTCGAAGGCTTCCCTGGCCCTTTTCAGGCCGAGCAGGGGATAGGTATCGTCCCTCTGGTTGAAGGGAATTCCGGTCTGGGCCTGCAGCCGCGAGTGTAAAACCGCGATGGACAGAATTACACCGAGGACCATAAACATGGTCCGGCATGCGACCGCAGCCGGGCCCGCACGCCGATTCGACAGGGCGCTCATGCGCGAGCATACCGGGCGGCTTCTTAAATCACTTCTTGTCATCAGTTTCTGCCTTCCTGATGATCATTCGCCCTCCGCTCTGCATCTTGTCGGAATCCGACTTGGGTACTGATATTATCAGCATCTCTTTTCCCCTTCTGACGCCCAGTTTGAACGGCTCCCCTGTTTGAAGTTTGTCGTAAATTTCGTGCATTTCCTTCACGCCGGTTATGCGCCTGCCGTTCGCCATCACGATGACGTCGCCCTCCCGAAGATCGGTGCCGCCGTTTTCATCGCTTTTTCTCCCCGTCGGTATGATCGAATTGACGCTGACCAGGCTGTCCGTCTGGGTGATGACCGCCATCAATTCGAACAGGACGAAGCTGGTGTTTTTGTCCAGTTTGAGGATCTTCTGTTCCTGAGCGCCGGCAGGAATATCGGTCGCATATGACGCAATAACCAGAGCCGCAATCGAAACGAGAACCTTCTTATTCATCGGAATCCTCCTTTGGATTCAATGTGTTCTGGAAATTTAAACAGTTTCATCCCGTTGCAGTTTCATCAAATAGTGTTATCATTTGTTAAATTCTGTTAAATCATGTGCCACGGACGCTTTTAT
>JBFYZH010000149.1:0-4821 GCA_041309605.1 Candidatus Krumholzibacteriota bacterium | reverse complement strand
AACGTGAGGTATCAGAGTATTTCGTCGGGCAATGGAAAGAAGCCAGAAGGTGAAACAGGAGAAATCCGGAAGGTAAAATCCTTCCGGAGCGAGTTCGTCGTTTTTCTCGTTCTCTTTTTCGTCATCTGGCTTTTTTCCTATATTTTAACCAGGCTGTACCCCGAGTTCCTCGTCCGGGCTCAGAATTTCGTGGCGAAGGAAGTCGCCTGGTGCCTTTCCCTGCTGAAGCACCGGTTCTCCCTTGTCGATTCCACATTCACATTCTACACGCCCCACGGCGGCGAACGCCTGATCGTCATAGCGGAATGCACCGGCGTCTATACGACGATAATCTACCTTTCCATAGTTGCCGCGTATCCCGCCAGAATCCACGAGAAACTGATCGGGCTGGTGATGGGGGTGCCGGCCATTCACCTGCTCAACCTCGCGAGGATGGTCTTCGTATCCCTGGTGCTTTTTCACAAACGGAATCTGTTCAAATTCTTCCACGGATATCTGTGGCAGGTCGTGTTCGTCATTTTCATGCTCCTCCTGGTCATCTTCTGGATGACCAGGATAGTGAGGCCGCGCGGGGTCACCTCAGCGCGGGGGGAACCCGGGCCGGGAAAGCCGTGATGCATATGACAAGCTCGGGAAAGGGACATGACTACGGGGGCGGAAGTACCGGCAGGCTCTTCGGCAGCCTGACCGTCTTCTTTCTGAGATTTTTGGCCTTCTCCACGATCCTCTACCTGATCCATCTCAAGGCCGGTTTCATTTACATGCGCGCGGTGGCATGGGGCGCGTGGCCCCTTCTTGCCGTCTTCGGCAGGAAACTCGTGATGGAAAACGCGTTGAAGGTGACCGAGGAGATATCGCTCAACCCCGTCGTTTATCTTTCGCTCGTTGCCGCGGTCACGGGCGTTTCCTGGAAAAAACGGATCCGTCCCGCCCTGGCCGGATTCCTGGTGCTGACCGCCGCGAATATCCTGACGGTCTTCCTGGTTTTCATGAGCGCCTACCTGAAAAACGAAAAACTCTGGTCGGGCACCGAGTTTTTCAGCCTTACAATCAACTTCTTTCTTCCGCTGCTTCTCTGGTTCATCCTGATGCCGACGAGGGATATATTCCCGTTCAGGGATTCTTCATCCTGACACATGGACCTTCCGGCCGGTCTTCTATGATATAACCCAGTTCCAGAACGCGGCCGCGCAACCGGTCGGCCAGGACCCAGTCCCGGGACTTCCTCGCTTCCTCCCTTTTCGCGGCGAGTTCCTCCACCTCCGCCGGCACGCCGGCCGAAGCGCGGGGCAGCCCGTCCTTGAAAAGCCCGAGTATTCCGTCGAACATTCCGAAAAGCGAAAGAAGTTCCTTCTTTACCAGGGGATTCCCTTCTATCGCCGCGGAATCTTCGGCCTTTATCCTGTTTACTTCCCTGACCAGCCGGAATATGTGCCCGATCGCCTCGGCGCTGTTGAAATCGTCATCCATCGCGGAGAGGAAATCCTCCCTGACCCCGGCGGCGATATCCATCAGTTTCCTCCCGTTCCCGGTCTCCGGTGCCTGTGAGTCGGCGGCGGTCCCTTCGATCTCGCCGAGATACACGCAGAGGTTCCTTATCCTTTCGAACCCGGCCCGGGCTTCCCTGAGCCTGTCGCGGCCGAACTCCGTCGTGCTTCTGAAATGAGTCGACAGAAGATAGAAACGGATCACCTCGCCGGAAAATTCCCTGCAGATATCCTCTATCGAAAAGAAATGCCCGGTCGATTTGGACATCTTTTCACCCTGAAGGTTCAGCAGGCCGTTATGCATCCAGTACCTGACGTAAGTCTTCCCGGTGGCGGATTCGCTCTGGGCGATTTCGTTTTCGTGATGCGGGAAAACCAGGTCGAGCCCGCCGCCATGCATGTCCAGTGTGTCGCCGAGGTATTTCATCGACATCGCCGAGCATTCGATGTGCCACCCCGGACGTCCCCTGCCCCAGGGGGAATCCCATGCCGGCTCGCCCTCCTTCGCGCCTTTCCACAGGGTGAAATCGAGAGGGTCCTCCTTCGCTTCGCCGACCTCGATCCTCGCTCCCGACTGCAGCTCGTCCACCCGGCGCCCCGAAAGCCTGCCGTAGAAGGAGCAGCCGCGCACGCGGAAATACACGTCGCCGCCCGCCTTGTAGGCGAGCCCCTTGTCCTCGAGTTTTCGGACAAGCGCGATTATTTCCCCGATGTGCTCGGTGGCTCTGGGATATACGTCGGCCGGAGTAATGTTCAACTCCTTTTCGTATTTGAAATATTCCCTTATGTTCCTTTCGGCCACTTCCCTGAAATCTATTCCCTCTTCGACGGCCCTCGCGATTATCTTGTCGTCGACATCCGTGAAGTTCTGCAGGTAGGTCACCTCGTACCCCTTGAACTTCAGGTATCTTCTGATCATGTCGCCGGCCACGAAGGCGAGCATATGCCCCATGTGCGGCTTGTCCTGTACCGTCATGCCGCAGAAATATATCCCGACCCTGCCTTCGTTCACCGGCCTGAATTCCTCTTTTTTTCTTCGAAGCGTGTCGTAGACCTTCAGAGTCATCTCTTTACCTTCCTGCCTCGCCCCGGCGCCAAGGCGCGCTCTATACGAAACCGCCCACGGTCTTTTCGTCCAGCGTCCTTATGACCTCCACCATCAGCCTGACGGTGTTGTCGAAATCCTTCCGGCAGAGGATGCCGGCGGAACTGTGAATATACCTCGTCGGAATGCCGAGGACAAGTGTCGGGACGCCCGATTCGTTGAGGTGCACCTTGCCCCCGTCGGTACCCCCGAACGGTATCGCGCTGAAATGGTGCGGTATCTTCTTTTTTTCGGCGACGCCGGCCACGTGGTCCCGGAGTTTTACGTTGGGTATCAGGGTTGCGTCGTACACGCAGATCGAGACCCCCGCCCCCAGCTTCTCCACTCCACCTTCCGGAGAACCCGGCAGGTCCTGCGCTATGTTGACGTCTATCGCGAAACAGAGATCCGGGGCTATGCTGTGCCCGCTCGTGACCGCCCCCCTGAGCCCCACCTCCTCCTGGACCGTCCCCGCGCAGAACAGGGCGTTTGGAAGTTTGTACCTGGCCAGCTTTTTCATTATCTCCACCACGGCAAGGCATCCCGCCCGGTCGTCCCAGGCCTTGGCCATGTACGTGCGGCCTCCGTCGAGAATCATGAACGAGGCTTCGGGAACAACGGGGTCGCCCGGACGGATCCCGAGAGAATCCGGTTTCCGTTTGCCGGTCAGCCCGACGTCGATATAGAGATCCCTGGTTTTCAGGGGCCGGTCTCTTTCTTCATTGTCCATGTGGAAGGGGCTCTTCGAAACCACAACGCCCATGATATCCTTTTTCGGCGTCCTGATCCGCACAGGCATGCCGATGAGCCTGGGATTCCACCACCCGCCGAGCGTGTTGAACCTTATGAAATTGCCGGTGAAGTGCGAGACCATCAGACCTATCTCGTCCATGTGGGCGGCCAGCATTATCCTCGGCCTTTCCCGCCCGCCCTTCAGTCGCCCTATGAACGAGCCGAGCTTGTCCCTGCCGATCTCCGCCACCGGTTCCAACTCGTCTTTCATCAGTCCGTAGACCTGTTGCTCGGCGCCCGAAACACCCATCGCTTCGGTGAATTTTTTCATCAATTCTTCAATGCGGTCCATATCACTCCCCTCTTCTTTATCTTTTGAGGGCCATCAGGCAGATCCTCTCGACGAGTTCGCCGAAGGAGATGCCTGCCTGCCTCGCGGCCATCGGGACCAGGCTGAGTTCCGTCATGCCGGGAAGCGTGTTGACCTCCAGGCAGAAAGGTTCTCCGTTTTCGCTCATTCGGAAATCGACGCGGACGTAGTCCCTGCACGAGAGCGCGTGATAAGCGAGTATCGCCTCCCGCCCGAGCCTGTCGGCCCATTTCCCATCTATCGCCGCGGGCACCTCGTACCTGCTGGATCCCCTTGTGTATTTACGTTTGTAGTCGTAGAACCCGCCGGACGGTATTATCTCGACAACCGGAAGCGCCGCGCCGCCCAGGATGGCGACCGTCATTTCCCTGCCCGGCACGAATCTTTCTATCATCAGTTCCGCGCCGAACCTGAACCCGAGCCGCAGCGCTTCACCGAGTTTCTCTGGCCCCGGCACGAATGAGAACCCGACGCTCGAACCCTGGCAGTTCGGTTTTATCACGACCGGGAATCCCGGTCCGCTTTCTATCGCGTCCTGCACGCTCCGAGTCCCGGTCCCGCCCGGAAGGCCGACCAGAATATGAGGAGCGGTCTGAACGCCGGCCTCCCTGAAAAGGGCCTTCGCCCTGTCCTTGTTCATCGCAAGTGCGCTTCCCAGTATCCCGGTTCCGGTATACCTTGCGCCCGCAGCCTCGAGCAGCGCCTGGACGGTTCCGTCCTCGCCGGAACCTCCGTGCAGCGCGATAAACACGACGTCGGCGCCGCGTATCATGTCGCTCGCCAGCCATTCGAAAGCCTTCCGCCCTGACAGCTTCCCGAGCGCGTCGGGAGGGTTCTCGCTTATCCCCCCCGTGACCGGACCGCGCTGCCCGTCCAAAGGAAGGGCCGGGTCTATCGGCCACACCTCGTGCCCCCTGCTCCGGAGGGCCTCGATGACTCCGGCCGCGCTCGATATCGATACGTCGCGTTCCGGAGAATCTCCGCCGAGAAGAACCGCTATCTTCATCTTTTTCCCGTTCATCGTAATTGTATCCCCCTGCCCGGGCCGCCGGGGGGCGCCCCTTTTTCCTCCGGCGGGCGCCGCCGCGGCGGCGCCCGAAAGCGCCTCGAGTATGTCCGTTTTTCCCCTTATCGCGAGTATGGATACA
>JBFYZH010000148.1:0-5667 GCA_041309605.1 Candidatus Krumholzibacteriota bacterium | reverse complement strand
ATTATTCCCTGCATTTCTGCCTTCCGGAAATAAAATCCAGAGCCACATCGGCGATTTCACCGATCGGAACCAGTCTCTCGGCTGCCCCGATCTGCCAGGCGGCCCCAGGCATGCCGAAAACGACCGAGGTTTCCTCGTCCTGGGCCATCGTGCGGGCTCCGGCGTCCCTCATCGCCTTCAGCCCCAGCGCTCCGTCGCGCCCCATGCCGGTCAGCATTATCCCTATGGCATCCTGCCCCGCTTCGCCGGCGACGGAGTTCATCATTACCTCCACGGAAGGACAATGCCCGTTTACCTTTTCACCCTCGAAACATTTGACCGACATTCTTCCGTTGACCGTAATCACCTTCATTTGCCGGGCTCCGGGCGCCACCAGTATGGTGCCGCGCTCCACCGGATCGCCGGTCGCCGCCTCCTTGACCTTCATCGCGCACAGTTCATCGAGACGGTTGGCGAAGATTGCCGTGAACCCCGGCGGCATGTGCTGGACTATCACGACCCCGGGCGTGTCCGAAGGAAACCTCGTTATTACCTCCCGGATCGCCTCGGTCCCCCCGGTGGAAGCGCCTATGGCTATGACCATATCGTCCGCCATCGGTGACCGGCCTGCCGATCTTGCAGCGACGCGCGGATTCTGCGGTTTTTCGCCCCGTTTGATTCTGGCCGAAGAGGCGAGTTTGACCTTGGCCCTCAGTTCCATCATCATCGTGTTAAGGTCCGAAGAATATGCCGAATCCGGTTTTGTGACGAAATCGATCGCGCCGGCGGCGAGCGCGTCGAGCGTCACCCTGGCGCCCCTCTCGGTGTGGGCGCTCACCATGACGACCGGCAGGGGATTATGCGCCATGAGCCTTCGCAGGTAACCGAGACCGTTCATGCCAGGCATCTCGTAATCCAGCGTCAGAACGTCCGGGGCAAGGGAGGCGACAAGGGAATCGGCTTCGTTCGGAGTGGAAGCGGTACCCACCACTTCGATGCCCGGATCCATGGCGAGCCCCTGGCTCAAGATGCTTCTCGCCAGGGACGAATCGTCCACTACGAGGACTCTTATTCTCTTTTTCATCCGGGCTGTTTCCTCCTGTACACGGCCGGCTTCACGTATTCGAGATCGTCCTGATTTCTAAGTATCGACTCCGAATGCCCGACAAAAAGATATCCGCCGGGCACAAGCGCATTGGAAAAACCACCGATAAGCCTGTCCCGCGTTTCCCTGTCGAAATAAATCATCACATTTCTGCAGAAGATTACGTGAAACGGATTCCTGAAAGGAAAGGTCCTGTTCATCAGATTGAATTTTCTGTGCGTCACCTCTTTTTTGACCGCTTCGATCACTTCGCGGTGATCGCCTTCCGTCTGCTTGAAATATTTCTTTCTCAGGGCCTCCGGCACGGTCGCGACCTGGTCGACGGTGTAGATTCCCTTTTTCGCCTTTGCCAGGGCTTCTCCGGAGATATCCGTCGCGAGCAGGCCCGCTTTCCACCTGCCGAACCTGTCTCCCAGCCCCTCGATCATCAGGATCTGGAGCATGTACGACTCCTCCCCCGATGAACACCCGGCGCACCATACCCTGAGATCCTTCTGACGGCTCAGCTCCGGCGCCCCGATAAGTTCCGGAAGCACATGAGAGGAGAAATATTCGAAATGCTCCTTCTCCCTGTAGAAAAAGGTGTAGTTGGTGGATATCCGGTCTGTAAGTTCGACTATCGCCTTCCCCGTCCTGTCGGTTTTCAAGTACTCGACATAGTCCGGGAAAGAAGCGAATTTCCTCTTGCGCAGGATGCTGCGCAACCTTCCTATCACAAGGTTGCGCTTGGCCGGCGTCAGGTTGATGCCGACTTTCGAATAGACGAGCTGCCTGATCGTCTGAAAGTCCTTGTCGGACAGGGACACATCCTGCGCCCGTTCTTCAACAGCCGTATCAACCATGACGTCGTCCGCCTTTCCACGTTCCGATGTCAGACTCCGGCCGCGATCAAACTCCCACACCAGCGGGTCGGCCTAGAATCTCCCAAAGTCGGAATCATCCAGCCCGGCGAACTGTTCTTCCCTCGCTCCGCGCCCGTCTTCCACGTTGCGATCCCTGCGCGCCGCCGAGTTGTTTCTGCTGCCCGGCGCCGCGGCTCCCCATTCGGAGTCGGCAGCATACGCGCTCTTCTTCCTTTCGGGCCGTGAATTGGAATCCCGGTCCTTTTTCGACCGGTTGACGTCATGTTCCTCGCCCGTTCTGAACTGCTTGAGGACGTGCGTGACCTGTGTAGCCTGGCTCGACAGTTCTTCCGAAGTCGAGGCAAGTTCCTCGGACGACGCAGTGCTCAGCTGGGAGGCCTTGTCTATCTGCGACAGGGCCACGCTGATCTCGGAGATCCCCTGGGCCTGTTCGTTGCTCGCGGACGCTATCACCTTCACCAGTTCCGCGGCTTTCTTTGTGCCCTCGACTATATCGGAGAATCCCTCTATGGACTTCATCGCCAGCGCCGTGCCGTTTTCGGCCTTCTTTACCGACGTCTCGATAAGCTCGGCAGTCTCGGTTGCCGCTTTCGCGCTTCTTCCGGCCAGATTTCTCACTTCCTCGGCGACGACGGCGAACCCTTTGCCGTAACGGCCCGCCCTGGCAGCCTCGACGGCCGCGTTCAGAGCCAGAAGGTTGGTCTGGAACGCTATATCGTCGATGACCTTTATTACCTTGGCGACTTCCTTGCTCGAATCGGAAATCTCGCCCATCGCCGAAACCATATCCTTCATCTGGAGGCCGCCCTCTTCCGCCTTGATCTTCGCATCCTGCGAAAGGGTCGTCGCCATTCCGGCGTTTTCGGCGTTTTCCTTCGTCTGGTGGCTGAGTTCGTTGATGGAGCTCGATATCTCCTCCAGCGAAGCGGCCTGTTCGGTCGCCCCCTGGGAAAGAGACTGGCTCGTATCGGAGACCTGGCTCGATCCTGTCGCGACCTCGAACATCGAGGCGTTGATATCGGATATCACCCTTCGAAGGTTTTCCACCATGTTCTTGAGCGCCAACCCCAGGACGTCCTTCTCGGAGGCTATATCCACGTTCATCGTCAGATCGCCCGCGGAAATGCTCTCGGCAAGCTCGACCTTGCGTTTCATCAGGTGAGCCATCTCGTTGAAGGCCGTTGCCATTTCCCCGACCTCGTCCTTCGTATCCTCTATTTCGATAAGATCGATTACCCCGTCCTTCATTTTCTTCGAAGCTTCCGTAATCGTGCCTATCGGCTTTGAAATCCCGTTGGCCACGACCCAGCTTATCATTACGGAAAAGACCGCTATGACAAGGGCGACGCCTATCACCCATGCGATCATGTTCCGGAGGCTGTTAGCCACGCTCTGCTGAGCTTCGAGGTAATCGTCGTAATAAGCCCCCGCTCCGATCACCCAGTCCCACGGTTCGAAATACGTCACCGCCGCCACCTTCACCCTGGCCTTGTCTTCGCCCTCGTTCTTCCACGGGTAACTCACGAACTCGGCCGATCCGTTCTTCGTCGTGACACCCTTTGTAATGACCTCCTGGATGAACGGCTTGCCGTCGGCGTCCTTGGCCTCCCAGATATTCTCGCCGTCCCTCTTGCCGTCCTTGGAAATTATATATTTTCCCTTCTGATCGCCGTTTCCGCCCAGGACGTACACATACCCGCTTTTCCCGACGACCACTTCCATTATGCCCTTGCGCAGCGATTCCACGCTTTCCTGCTTGACCCCTACATAAAGGGCGCCCACCACGCGTGCCCTGTCCTTGTCCCAGATCGGCTCGTAAGCCGTCACATACCAGCTGTCGACGACATAGGCGGTGCCGCGGTAAGTGTTCCCGCCGAGCACGGCCGATACGACGGGGTTCTGCTTGCCGTCCGGTGAGGTTCGGGGAATATATGTCCCGATTGCCCTGGTCCCGTCCGTCTTCCTGACGTTCGTCAGTACGCGCAGCATGTCCCCTTCCTCGTTGATCCTCTGGAATACCGTGCACGTGCCCCCCACAAGCGCCTTGACTTCATCGACGATGGGCGACCTGGTATCGAACGATTTGCTTTTTTCGACCGCCGAACCGCCGATGGTCAGGCCCGGCAACTCGACCGTCCTCGATTCCCCGGTGAGCTGGTTGGTTATCTGCCACGAATCCATGTCATTCTTCGAGAAGGAAACGCCGTTATTGTTGTTCAAAACGGACCTTGCCACATTGAGATCGGCATCGACCATTTTCTGCACCGACTCGTTCTGGGCCCTGCACATCAGGTATACGTCTTTTGCGATCTTTTCCGTCTCGGCAAGAGCCAGCTTGCTGAGCTCCTCGGACATTTCCTTTGCTATCCGGTTTTTCTGTACAATGGTTATCACCACGATGACCAGCGCCGTCAAAACCACGAGAAAGGTGCAAGGAATCAAAACCTTGTACTTGATCTTTAGATTCCCCGTCAGTTTGTTGATCAGTCCCATCTGTTTTCCTCCTTCATTCCTACGTACCCTGTTTTAATGACCCGTTTAGCCTGCGTTCGCCATTGTTTCGAAGCCCTCGCTGAACACCAGCACGGCGACATCGAGAAGGATCTTCACCTTGCCCTCCACCTTGCCCAATCCTTTTATGTAACGGCTGTTCGCCGTTTCCCCCTTGATCATGGGAGGCGCCGAGATATTCTCCTCCGGGATGTCGACCACCTCGTGAACCCTGTCCACGACGAACCCTATGGACTGGCTGTCGATATTGACGATGATAAGGCATGTTCGATCGTCATATTTCCTGGGCTCCATCCCGAATCGCATTCTCATGTCTATCACCGGTATGACGTTGCCCCGGAGATTGACCACTCCCTTGACATACGGCGGCATGTCGGGGACCTCGGTTATCCTCTGCAGGCCGACAATTTCGGTGATGTGGCTGATCGCAATGCCAAATTCCTCTTCGTCTATATAAAACGTCAGGAACTTGTCCTTTTGCGTGTCCTCATCCCCCTCGTCGGAGAAATCATCGCCCAGGGCTTCCTGGACCTTCTTTTCAGCCATCACCTTGCTCCTTTCTGTAGCACCGGTTCGATTAGTTCCCGCTTCCGCCTTCCCCTTCTATTGTTTTCTATCGTTGTTTTTCCTTTTATCCTTGCCGTTACCCTGGGCCTTGTCGATCAGGCCGCCGACATCGAGTATCAGGCTGACCTCCCCGTTCCCCAGTATCGTGCATCCGGATACGCCCCTTATTTTGCCGACATAATCGGAAAGCGCTTTTATAACGGTCTCCTGCTGTCCGAGAATCTCGTCGGCGAAAAGACATATGCACTGCTCGTGCGATTTCACGACTATCAATATCCCCTCATGCAGCCCGGTAAACTCCGCGGTCATCCCGAATTCCGAATGCAGTCTCAACACCGGCAGCAGTTCATTCCTTATCTTGACCACTTCATGCCCGTCCGGAAGAACTGTGACCATGCCCGGCTCGGCGCGAAAGGATTCCCTGATGGCCAGGGTTGGAACCGTGAATCTCGAGTCCCCGACCCTGATCAGCATTCCGTCTATTATGGCGAGTGTCAGCGGGATGTGCATTATGACGGTCGTGCCCTTGCCCTTCTCGCTGCGGATACTCACCCTGCCCTTGATTTTTTCAATGTTCTTTCTGACGACATCCATCCCCACGCCGCGCCCGGAGATGTCGGTCACCTGTTTCGCAGTGGAGAA
>JBFYZH010000147.1:0-23891 GCA_041309605.1 Candidatus Krumholzibacteriota bacterium | reverse complement strand
CACTTCGGAGCGTTAATGCGGCACCATGAAAATATGTCGGTGATTATCCTCATCGATGGCGAAGGAGGATAGATATACGTGCCTCTGGCGTAATACTCCTTCAGGATGTCGTTCTGTATCGTGCCGGCGATGCCGGAAACAGGAACTCCCGTTTCCTCGGCCAGGGCGGCGTACATTGCCAGGAGAATCGCCGCCGTGGCGTTTATCGTCATGGACGTGCTGACCTTGTCCAGCGGGATATCCTTCATCAGGGTCCTGAAATCATCCATTGTATCGATCGCGACGCCGACGCGACCCACCTCGCCGCGGGCCATGTCGTGATCCGAATCGTACCCCATCTGCGTCGGCAGGTCGAAGGCGACGCTCAGGCCGGTCTGCCCGCGATCCAGGAGGTAGCGGAACCGGTTGTTGGTCTCGCCGGCCGATCCGAAACCGGCGTATTGTCGCATGGTCCAGAATTTCCCCCTGTACATGGTGGGGTAAACGCCACGGGTGAAAGGGTAAGATCCGGGAAGGCTCGAATCCTCCAGATACCTTTCCGGTGAAACGTCGAGCGGGGTATAAACGGGCGATATCGGTATATCGGAAGTGGTGGTGAAATTTTCCTTTCTTTCGCCGCCTTTATCCCTGACGGTAGCGTAGGTGAGCCTGAGCCACTTGTCCACGACGCTGGAGATATCCCTTTTCTGCGGCATTTTACGTCACCTCCCGGTCGGGTTACAGGGGGATGTTCCCGTGTTTTTTCGGCGGGAGTTGTTGCCGCTTGTTCAGCAGATTTTCCAGCGCGTGGATAAGCATCGGTCTCGTGTTATCCGGCATTATGATGTCGTCAAGATATCCAAGGCCGGCGGCAACGTAAGGATTTTCGAAGGTGTCGGCATAGTGATCGATCCTTTTTTGGCGTTCGGTCTCGGGATCTTCCGCCGCCTCGATCTCCTTTCCGTACAGGATGTCGGCGGCGCCCTCGGCGCCCATCACTGCGAGTTCCGCCGTCGGCCAGGCGATGTTGTAATCCGATCGTATGTGCTTGCTCGACATGACGCAATAGGCTCCTCCGTAAGCCTTGCGTGTCACGACGGTAAGCTTGGGGACCGTGGCTTCGCAGTATGCGAAGATCAGCTTGGCGCCGTGCCTGATTATGCCTTTCCATTCCTGGTCGGTTCCGGGAAGGAATCCCGGGACGTCCTCGAACGTAACGAGGGGGATGTTGAACGCGTCGCAGAAACGAATGAATCTCGCCCCCTTGACCGAGCTTTCTATGTCGAGCACGCCGGCGAGGTGGTTGGGCTGGTTCGCGACAATGCCGATGACGTGACCGTTCAACCTCGCGTAGCCGACCACCAGATTCCTGGCGTACAGCTCCTGAACCTCGAAGAATCTCCCGTCATCGACGATCATCCTGATGACTTCCTTGATATCGTACGGGTCTTTTGCGCTGTCGGGAACGATATCGTTAAGACGCGGATCCATCCTCATCGGATCGTCGGTCGGATTCACGTACGGCGGATCCTCGAGATTGTTGTTCGGAAGAAAGGAGAGCAACTGGCGTATCTGGTCGATGCATTCCTCGTCGTCCGCGGCAAGAAAATGGGCGACGCCGCTTTTCGTGTTGTGTGTGTGGGCACCTCCGAGTTCCTCCTGGGTCACGTCCTCGTGCGTGACCTTCTTGATCACGTTGGGTCCGGTTATGAACATATGGCTCGTACCGTCGACCATGAAAATAAAATCTGTGAGCGCCGGGGAATAAACCGCGCCGCCGGCGCTCGGTCCCATTATGGCCGATATCTGAGGGACCACACCCGAGGCGAGGGTATTCCTGAGAAATATGGAGGCGTATCCGGCGAGACTCGCCACGCCTTCCTGGATCCTGGCGCCTCCGCTGTCAGAGATGCCTATGACGGGGGCGCCGTTATCGAGCGCTATATCCATAAGGCGGATTATCTTACCGGCGTTCGATTCGCTCAGCGAACCTCCGAAAACGGTAAAATCCTGAGCGTAGGCGTAAGTGAGGCGGCCTTCGATAGTCCCCTGTCCACAAACGACACCGTCTCCGACTATCTTCTTGTCCGCCATCCCGGGCCATGTCGAACGGTGAGTCACGAATACGCCCATCTCCTGGAAAGACTCTTCATCGAAAAGAAGGTGTATCCTTTCGCGCGCAGTAAGTCTTCCTGACTCGTGGATCTTCTTGATCCTTATCCTCCCACCTCCAAGAAGGGCCTGTTCCCGTTTCCTGGCCAGTTCTTCGAATTTTTCATTTTTCGATTTCAATTCCTGCAACTCCTTCGGGGCTCATGATATTCGCCGCAATGGATCAGAACACGTTCGACATATTCTATTTTAAGACACGGCCGCGGTCAATGAATTATAATAGAAATGGGTTGTAAAATCGGCCCGCCGATTGTATGATGAATACTGATGTTGGTGCTTGTGTATTCAGCCGGAATTCGACATTTTTATAATGGAGGAAGTGGATGAAAACAGCGAGACACATCTATATGGCAGTCGTGTCGGTGGCGGTTTGCGCGATGTTTTTCTCATGCGCCAAAAAGGGGGAAAAACAGGCTAATACCGTGCCGCCGGTGGTCGACGAGGGCGTTACTTCATATGTTTCGGAGGATGTCAGTTTCGGTTTCTTTTTCGACGAGGCCGGCACCAGCCGCACTCTCAAGCTCCACGGCAACCAGAAGGAATTCGACGGTTGGGTAATAGTTCAGGTTCCGGAGGATGTAGAGATATCGGCGGTTCAGTGGCAGCTTGAGATCCCCGAAGGCGTCGAGCTCGATGTTGACCGGCATAACAAAGCAAGGATCATGCTCCTGGGGCAATTGGAATACGACCTGAGCGAGAGGTTCGATCCCTGCCTCGCCGGCCCCAAAGCCATTATCCACCAGCTGACGTTCAAGGTGACAGGGAAGCTCAATAACGCGACCTTTTCCATACTTCCGGGGAAAAAAGGAAATTTTCTCGGGATTACCGATTGCAGCGAGAGTTTCGAAATGATCAGGGCTTCCTCCTATAAGGCGGTCGTAAATCCCGATAACTGAGCAGCGGTGTCACATTGAGAAGGATAACGAGGACAGGCAACAGGATTCGCCCGGCGGGTTTTCTCCTGTCAGCCCTTGTCATCGCGACTGCCATATCCACGGCGGAGGGAACTTCTCCCAGACCGGGCGTCAAAATTCGGACGGAACGCATGCGCCCGGCCGCCGGAAACGGAAAATCATTTAAATACGGAAGCCGCTGGCTCGACAGGCTTGAATTTAACGCAGGAGAGGCTCGGCGGCGAATTTCCTCTTTCTCCTTTGAAACAGCGGCAGGTATTTACGCGGGAGCGGGTAAATCCCTTCCGGGCCACGCCGTTGTCACGGGCAGCGTCCGTGTTCCGGTAATGACCGGGGTATACAGCGATTACACGGAGGATCTCCAGAGTGTCGAAAGCCTCCAGATAGAGCTCTTTGACGGTCCGTGGAAATCTGGAACGATGTCTGAGTATTTCGACGAGGTATCCTCCGGAAAGCTCTCGGTGACTGGTACCGTATTCGACTGGGTGACTCTCTCGGGCACGCAGGTTTATTATACACGGGGATTACCCTGCAACGGTGTGTGTTCGGAGGCGAGGACGGACGAGATGATTGCCGAAATAGTCGCCGGGAACGATCCGTCGGTCGATTTCGGGCAGTTCGACAACGACGGCCCGGACGGAGTTCCGAACTCGGGTGACGACGACGGATATGTCGACGTCATAATCATAGTGCAGCCGCAGATGGGGGGGGAATGTTTCAGTTACTCGGACCGGATGATTTCCCATTCCTTCAGATACAGTCTCTGGAACGACGATGAAATGCCTCTCGAGACGGACGATCCATCCGCTGGCGGCGGATTTATAAAAATAGACGATTACAATATCGCACCGGCGGTATCGTGCGAAGGCGGGCTCATCGAGATAGGAGTGTTCTGCCATGAATTCGGCCATTTCCTGGGTCTTCCCGACCTCTACGACACTTACGGAAGAACGGGAATAGGCTACTGGGGGCTTATGGGCACGGGCAGCTGGAACACGCCCGAATCGCCGGCGCATCTGTGCGGATGGTCGAAGGAGCAACTGGGATGGGTGGACGTGATCGATATCGGCTGGCAGGAACTTTCCCATTCCCTGGAACCGGTCGAAACCGGGGGCGCAGTTTTCAGGCTCATCCTTCCGACAGAAAGGTTCAGGCGGCTCGGGAACGTCCTTCCGGTCACGGGATATTCGCTGATCTGCGGATATACAGGATCGGAAGCCGGCGCAAGGGGATACCGCGGCGGCATGGGTTACGGCAACGGCTGGAACGAATCGATGGTCCGCGGCTTCCATTTTGACGGGACCGCCCCGTGCGAACTTCAGTTCAATATCGGTGTCGATGTCGAGGAAGGATACGATTACCTGTATCTGCTGCTGGACGATCCCGGGGGCACCGACACGCTGGCCGCCTTTAGCGGAAAGGTCGAACCTTTTGCGGCGGAATACGAACTCGGGCAATATCTGCCGGATGTTCCATGCGATTTCTACCTGAGGTTTGTTTTCGTTTCGGATTTCGAGTTCAGCGACGAGGACGGCGGTTACATTTCGACGGACGGTTGGTCCGCCAACATAGACAGGGTATCGGTGTCGGGAGGAGGCGTCGATTATTTCTGCGATTTTGAGACTGACGCCGGCGGCTGGCGTTCGGTTTCCGCCCCGGTCGAATATTTCATTGCCGAGAGAAGAAAAAGGACCGGCTTCGATTCCAACCTGCCCGCCGAGGGGCTGGTCGTTTATCACGCGGAAAACAGCATCGCCCATTCAAGCCTCGCAAATACCGGAGGGTTCCAGAATACACAGGCAAGGGGGGTGGTGGTGGAGGAGGCCGATGGCTTGTACGAAATGATCACATTCCACGACCCGGTGAATCACGGGGACAGCGGCGATCCCTTCCCCGGATCGACCGCGAATGTGCTCTTCGCGAATTCGACCGTTCCGTCGAGCAGGACAAACGGCGGCGGGGCTTCGAACTCGAGGATCGGCAATATCACCATGACATCGGCGCTTTTCAGGGCCGGGATGAGCGCTCCGCATATCGTGGCATTCGATCCGCCCTCTATCGACAAGGCGGCCGCCGGGGAATTCACCATCGATATCTCGGGGAACGGTTTTATATACGGAGCCTCGTGCAGGCTTGCGCTTGACGGATTCGAAATCGATGCGGTCGGCGTGGAGTGGCTGGGAGAAAACAGGGTGACTGCCCTGTTCGGCAGCAACGGGTTTTACGCGGGCGAGTGGGAACTGGCGATTATAAACGGCGACGGTCAGACGGCCGTGTCGGATGTGCCGTTTTCCGTCGAGTCGGTCTTTTTCGGCGCCGAGGTTCGCGTCGACAGGGGCTTTATGCTGATCGACTGGACGGTCGACGACATGCTTGATGGCGTTCGATGCGTTCTTTCCAGAAGCGACGACGGGGCCCCGTTCGTTCAGGCGGGAACCGATACCCTTACCGGCTCTTCAGGGGAATTTTCGTTCGCCGACGAAACCGTGGTCCCCGGTGTCGCGTACCGGTACATGGTGACCGCCGTTTTCGGTGAGACGAGCGAGTCGCTGCTTGTGCCGGGAACGTATTCGATCGAGGATATCCCCTTCGTCGTCGACGGGAATTTTCCGAACCCATTCGGCGAAATGACGCGTATCAGCTTCTTCGTACCCGAGACGAGGTTTGTCAGAATCGACATATACGACGTCGCCGGCAGGCTGATGGAGACACTGAAGGAAGAGTATTATCAGAGAGGAACACATGTCGTTCAGTGGGCCCCGGCCGCGAACGTATCGTCGGGGATTTATTTCTGCAGGGTAAAAGCCGGAAGGACGGGGAAAACCGTCAAACTGGTATTTTTAAGGTGAGCGGTACAGGCAGGCTAAAACGAATAGGATGCTCCCAGCGAAAACCCGAAATGGGTGAACTGAACCGCTTCGCTGCCGACGCTCTGCCTGTCGAACGTGTATACGATGTATTCATAAGGCGTAAACATCACATCGACCCCTGCTTCGGCGGCTATCCCTTTCCACACGAAGGTGTTTACCCCCAAACCAAGCACGAAATAGAGATTGGTCTGCGACGGCCTGAAGGTGTCGGTCGGCGTGGCGGTAAGCGGGTTGGCCGACAACAGGCAGAAAGCCGCGCGCCCGTACGGACGGTATGGAAGGAAATGTGTCGATATGAAGGTCACTCCGATCTGGCCGTTGAACATCCCGACGCCGTATCCATCGTCATCGGAAGAAAACGCTCCCAGCCGGTTTTCGACGAATACGTTGCCGAATATCTCGTATCTGAAAAAGAAATCCGCTCCGATCGCCGAATCCATTCCGAAATAATCCTTATCCAGCGCGATGTAGGAGGTGAGCAGGCCCGCCGTCACTCTTCGGGCCGATTGACTGTACACCCTCGAAGGTGACAAAAAGGCGATGACCGCGAACAGGACAGGAATGACTGCGTATAATCCGGATATTTTCGACGGCGGCGGACTAAAAGGTGTTTTTTTTGACAATTTGTTTCCTTTCCCTGAAAACATCGATACGGCTTTTCACCCGAACTATAATCGCTCGCGCGATATTTTAAAAGATTTATTGAGATTGACGGCGCATTTTACGATACTTAGACTGCTTTTAAGTAAGAACGGAGGTTGCATTGGAAGAAAACGGCAAATTCCTTCATGATACGACAGACGAGGTCCTGGAAGCCGTCTGGGTTCTGCAGGAGAGAGGATCGAAGGTCGACGCGGATAATATAATACGTATCGACGAGAAAAACTCTCTCACCCCGGAAATCCTGGACAATGTCATGGAGAAGGGGTATCTGACGTTCCACGACGGAATCTACGATTTTACCGGGATGGGCAGGGAACGGGGCAATGACGTCATCCGGCGACACAGGCTGGCTGAAAGACTTCTTACCGACGTGCTCAACATGGAGGTCCGGGAGATGGAATCGGACGCCTGCAGGTTCGAACATTTTCTTTCGCCCGAGGTCACCGATCACATCTGCACTCTGCTCGGACACCCCAGAAGCTGCCCACACGGAAACAGCATACCGATGGGCAGATGTTGCGAGAAAGCGGAGAAAAGATTCGAATCCGCTGTCGTGCCACTCGGCGACCTGAAGTGCGGAGAGACCGGAAGGGTGCTGTACATGACAACAAGGAGACACGACAGGCTCGACAGGTTGACATCCCTGGGATTGTTTCCCGGAAGACACGTCAAAGTCCACCAGCGTGAACCCCTCTTCGTGGTGTTCATCGGCGAGACGCAACTGGCGCTGGAGAAGAAGATTGTCGGCGATATCTACGTTGTCCGTACGTGACGCCTGAACAGGGGATTACCCGATGATAGAGGCCGGAAATGAGAATGAAGGCGAAGGCGGCAAGGCCGTTCTTCTCGTCGGCAACCCGAATGTCGGGAAAAGCGTCATTTTCTCGTATCTGACCGGCCGTTACACGGTGGTATCGAATTACCCCGGTACAACCGTCGAGATCTCCAGGGGCAATACCGGCCAGAAAAACAATATCGAAACGATAGACACCCCAGGGATCAACTCGCTTTTTCCCGCCAGCGAGGACGAAAGGGTCACCAGGGATCTCATTTTCGAATACAGGTCCGCCACCGTCATCCAGGTGGCGGACGCAAAGAATATAGATCGTGCCCTCCTGCTGACGACACAGCTCGCCGAGACCGGCTGCAGAATGATCCTCGTGCTCAACATGATGGACGAGGCGAGGCAGAGAGGGATCGAGATCGATACGGCAAGGCTTTCCTCGATACTCGGAATAGAAGTGATAGAGACCGTGGCCGTGGAGAAGAGGGGTCTTTCCAGGATTTCGGGCGCGATAGCGGCCGGCTCGGCGAGAGTTCCTTCGATAAGGGTCGCCTACCCGGATCTCATGGAAAATACGATCCGCAAAGCCGTCGAGGTTCTGCCCGGGCTGGAACGATACGGGAGGTTCGGCGTCCTGACCCTTGCCACCGGCGATACCGGATTGTTCGATAATGATGACGCCATCGACAGGAGACGGATGGAAAATCTGGTCGCCGGCATTGGAACGGATGAAGAGAAACTCGCCGCCCCCTTCTCGTATCACATCGCCAAAGCGAGAAGGCTGGTCGTCAAGGAGATCCTCGGATCGGTCGTCAGGAAAAAAGGGAGAATACGGCCGGATAACCGATTCGATTTCAGGAAATACGCGCCCGCCGCGACCATCCTGGCCCTGACCGTCGTGCTGGTCGCCCTGTCGGGCATGAAGGCTTTGTCAGAAGCCGGTCTTTTTCCCACGCTACCGGTGCTCTCCGCCCTGATCCTTTTCGTGACGATCGCCGGCGCGGAAAGGATCGACCGATGGACGCTTCATCCGGTCTACGGGCTGCTGTTTCTGGCCGCCGTTATCTATCTGATATACCAGCTCGTCGGAGTCTTCGCGGCCGGCACGCTGGTCGATTTCATCCAGGTAAATCTGTTCGACCGCATGCTGATACCGCTCGTGGAAAGGATGACCGGAGAGGGGTTCATCCGCGATCTTCTCGCCGGACAGTACGGCCTTGTGAGCATGGGCCTCAGTTATTCGATCTCGATCGTTCTGCCGATAGTCGTCGTTTTTTTCACGGTCTTCGGCCTGCTTGAGGATACGGGATATTTTCCAAGGCTGACGGTTCTCACGAACAACGGTTTCAGGATGGCCGGACTTAACGGAAAGGCGACGCTGCCGGTCGTTCTCGGTTTCGGATGCGTCACGATGGCGATACTTGCGAGCAGGATACTCGAAACGAAGAAGGAAAGGATAATTGTCATCACGCTTCTTTCCCTCGCCATACCCTGTTCTGCGCAACTCGGCGTGACGATGGCCCTGATGTCGGCGATCTCCATCACCGCCGTGCTTACGATCATGCTGATAATCGTGTCGGAGTTCATGATGGTCGGCGCTATCCTCGGCCGTTATCTAAAGGGAAAGACATCCGATTTCATTCTCGAGCTTCCTCCGCTGAGGGTGCCCCGCGCTTCGAATATAGCCCTGAAGACGGGGGCGCGGGCGAGATGGTTCCTCGTGGAAGCGGTGCCTTACTTTCTCGCGGCGACGCTCGTTATCTTCGTTCTGGAAAGGACAGGAGCGATGGTCCTGGTCTACAAGACGGTGGAACCCGTGATAAAAGGCGTTCTCGGGCTGCCGGTCGAGACGGCATCGGCGTTCATCGTCGGTTTTTTCAGGAGGGATTATGGCGCAGCCGGATTGTACAGGATATGGCAGGACGGCCTTTTGACGGGCAACCAGGTGGTTGTCGCGCTAACGGTCATGAGCTTGTTTCTGCCTTGTCTGGCCAGCCTGATAGTAATGATCAAGGAGATCGGCATCAAATACGCCACGATCATCTTCTTTTTCGTGATGACGATGTCGATCGCGAGCGGCGGGTTGCTGAATCTTCTGCTGAAGCTTTTCGGCGTCAGGTTCTGACCCGGGACTCCGGAATGAATCGCTCCGGGCTCTTGAAAAAATACGGGTAATTTTCAAGGTGCGTGATTACTTGACCGCAAGCACGGAGTTCAGGCCGCCGAATCCGTCGGGTTCGTTGTTGTCGTTGGAAGGGTCGATTATCTTCGTTTTCCTGTCGACGAGGAACTTGTACTGATAAATCCCCCTTGGGAGCAAAAGAGTGACGGACCATCTGCCGGCACCTTTTTTCCTCATCGGGTCTGAATCGGGCGTCCAATTGTTGAATTCTCCTATCACGGAAACCTCCGCGGCATCCGGCATATCGAGTTCGAGCGTCACTTCCCTGGGCTGATCGCCGGAGAAAGCGCCGGGATTCTTTTCCGGAGGGCTGTCCAGCGAGATCGCGTAGGTCTCGAGTATCGAGCCGATATCGTTCCCCATGCCGGCGACGGGAAGCCCGGCTTCATCGCTCATGCTGAAAAGCACCGGCGCCGCCGAATCGGACCAGGAGGCCGCGATCAATACGGCGTTTCTTCCTTTTTTCAGGACCGTGATTCCGGATTGAGGCGTTTCACCGTGCTCGGAATTCAATACCGGGGCGGCGTTGATCCAGAGAGAAACCACGTTGCCGGATTCCAGGTTCCATCTGACCTTTTCGGAGGAACGCATCGATATGGCGGTGTAAAGGATCATGCACTGATCCGGTTTTGATCCGTAGAGCCTGTCTGGCAGGACCGCGCCGTCACCGCCGCATGCCCCGGGCGCCACTTTACGCCATTTCAGCTCGTTTCCGTCCGGCGTCACGTAAATTCCGGAAAGATTATCCTGAAGTTCGAGCGCTTCTTCGAGAGCCCATCGCCGGTTGGTCAGCGGGCCTATATGTATCCATTCCAGCGGCCGGACGAGGACCTCGTCGAAAGACGCTATCGAATTTCCGTCAAGGCTGACCGAAAGGGTCAGAGGATAATTTCCCGGCGAGAGGGATTCAGCGAAACCGATTTCCAGGGGAAGTTCGGTCAGGACGCTTCCATCCTTCAGCGCGAAGCGCGCGGGTAATTCGGGGGTGCAATGAATACCTTTGAGGAAGACTCCCTCCACCATACCCTGGATAATGTTCCCGGCCTGATGCCTGATGGTGATGTTCACGGGAAGCCCTTTATCTCCTTCCAGTTTCCTTCCATTGGCGAAACTGAGTGAAACATCGTATCCCATTGTCAGGGTTACCGACTCGAGCATGTGGAGTTCGATTCTTTTTCCTTCACACAGAAAATCCACGAACAGCGGAACCGGCACTATGCCGGGATCCGTCCCCGGTGGAAGAACAAGGGTTCTCTTCCAGCCCATACGCTTCTCTCCGGGGCCGAGAAGGATCTTTTCCGGTCCATCGGTCAATTTCCATCTGGTTCCCGACACCTGGAGAAAAACCTGTTCTATTCCGAGGGGTGTTTCCGCGCTTTTAATGGATATGTCGAAATCGATTCCACGGCCTGACGGAACGGACCTGTCGGGCATGTGTATTTCAGCGACGATCCCCGAACTTCTCATGAAAATCCGCGTGAGTGCGGCCTTTGCGGACATAAGACCGGAAATGGCGTCTTTGCAGGCGGCTGTCAGCAATTTTTTCGATCTCGGAGAAAGCCGGTTCCATTTCGCCTCGTCGAGAAATTTCCACAACCTCTCTCCGGAATCGAGGCTCGAGGAAAAATCGCTCATCCTGGCAAGAAGTGAGTTGACGAGCCTGATTGAAGCCGCGTGGGTTTCCAGGCCGGCGCTGTCGGAGGAAAGGGCCGCCGTGAGTTTCTCCAGATCTTCCTTGAGCGATCGAAGGTTTTTTTCCTCCAGCAGGGATTCGCGTTCCGTAAATAACGAAAAAAGAATGAGGGGGGAGATACAGTCCCATTCCGGGAAGAGAGCCTCGCAGCGGCTCGGCCGCCTGTCCCAGAATTCGATCCATGAGTTACGCGCGGGTGCCGTGGACCCGGATCCATCCCCGCGGCCGGGTGTTACCATCATGGCATCCAATCGATCGGTCGGAAACCGGTCGATCGTCGACAACAGGGCGCGGACAAGGGAACTGTGCGACGGGCTGTTCCGGATTTCGGCACCGTACCGGTTCCCGGTCGAAACCCCGTCCATTTTGTACATGAGCCTGTTCGAAATTCTGGTTCTCGCCGTTTCTCCAAGGACCTCGTCGGCGGTCATGGGGAGCAGCAATTCGGGAGAATGGGCGATCAGATAATAACCTTCCTCCGATACCGGGAAAAAGGAATCATTTGTATGATCATAAAAGGTTTTCACGACGGCCTGTGAAAATTCCCTGGACCAGGTCCTCAGTTCAAGGGCGTCTTCATATCTGCCCGCAGCGAGCGCGATGAGATAAAGTGCTCGTAATTCCAGCGCGGCAAGCGCGTTCGGGAAGGGCGACATCAGGATAATTCCCCGCGCGCTGCCCATCCCGTCGCCGGGGAGGAATCCGTTTTCCAGGGTCAGATCGGCGGATATCCGCGCCATGACCAAATCGTTGATCCTCGGATAGAAACGCTCCAGCATGCCGGGATCCTGGCGCAGCAACAGATAGGAGAACATCGCGACGGAGGGCATCTCGCGAAGAGGATAGAGGGCATGAGACGAGGGGATCGATTCAATGGAGCCTCCGTTCTGGAGAAAACTGACAAGCTGTTCCCTGAGCATTATCTCCCTGGATTCATTCTGCTGGGGATGGCAAAAGGCAGGTGACGGGCCGGTGAGGGTCGATATCACTGTAACTGCCGCCATGACAATAAGTTTTACTATTCTATTTCCGGACATCCGGTAACGGCTCCCTTTCTTCGCTATTGCGGCGCATCTCTTTGAGTAATAAACTATTGACAGCAACGTGCATGCCATCTTTAATAGCGCAATCGAGAAAGGAGATCCAAATGTCTTTCGAATGCATCACCATGGTTAGGAAGGACCGGCTGGCCCGTGTGACCATAAACAGGCCGGACAAACTTAACGCTTTGAATATCAAGACAGTTCTGGAACTCACCGAGGTTTTCACCGATCTTCGAAGCGACGATGCGGTCGGTGTGGTCATCCTCGAGGGGGCTGGAGGGAAATCCTTCGCCGCCGGAGCGGATATAGGGGAACTGTCGCGGCAGGATATGCTCTCGGGAAAGGAATTTGCGGCAAGGGGCCATAGATTATGCAACCTTATAGAAAATCTCGGCAAACCCGTGATCGCGTCGATCTGTGGATTCGCCCTGGGGGGAGGTTGCGAGATAGCCATGGCCTGTACCCTGAGGATCGCCTCGGACAAGGCGAGACTGGGACAACCCGAAATCAACCTGGGAACGATGCCGGGGTATGGCGGGACACAGCGGCTGCCGAGGCTCGTTCCGCGCGGCGTCGCGATGGAAATGGTCCTTACCGGGAGGATCGTCAAGGCGGATGAAGCTTTGCAGATCGGCCTTGTCAACAGGGTCGTGCCGCATGAGCAGCTCGAAGACGCCGTCATGGAGACGGCGCGCACGCTTCTGGCAAAACCGCCGTTTGCGCTAAGGGCCAATATTGAAGCGGTTCTCCACGGAACGGAGATGTCCTACGATGAGGGTTGCAGGATCGAGACGAACCTTTTTGCCCTTACCTGCGGTACGGAGGACATGAAGGAAGGAATGAAAGCCTTTCTGGAAAAACGTGATGCGAGGTTTAACGGCAGGTAGGAACCCGTGGCAGGGGTTTTGCTGTAAATAGATTGAAAATTACGCTGTTACCTATTAGATTAACCGTGATTCAACAGGCATGGCAATTCGGGTCGGGTTGACCGGTTTCTTTAAACCTGTTGGAAATCAGCGAGTTAAAGACTTATCCGGGTAATGCGAGAGTGGCGGAATTGGCAGACGCGCTGGACTTAGGATCCAGTGGGGTGACCCGTGGGGGTTCAAGTCCCCCCTCTCGCACATGAGAAAATTTGCCGGTTTGTGGAAAAACTATCCGTTTTTCCGGGAGAGGAGATATGGAAAACAAGGTGGAACCGAAAGGGATCAGCGTAAAAGTGACAGACGGGCAGGACTGCAGGAAAATACTCAGGATCGAGGTGGCTCCCGAGCTTTTCCTCGCTGAAAAGGAAAAGATCCTGAAAAGTCTCACCAAGGATGTGTTGATACCGGGATTCAGGAAGGGAAAAGCTCCCAGGGAGATTGTGAAAAAGAGATACTCGGACGAGATCCACACGGAAACGGTGAAATCGATATTACCCCTGGCGTACGGGCAGGCGCTGGAGGCCGAGAGTCTTCATCCGATAGGCGATCCGCTTTTCCGCGAGATAGAGTCGGAAGAGGACAAACCTCTTTCCTTCACGGTCGACGTGGAGACAATCCCGGTGATCGCGCTCACGGAATACAAGGGATTCGCCGGCGAACCGGATAAAGCGGAGGTGGGCGACGGGGAAGTGGACAAGGTGCTCGAAAATTTGCTCGAACGGGAGGCGGATTTCGAACCGGTGGACAGGGAATCCACCGCAAGCGACATGGTGGTTATCGACTATGTGCCGTTAAAGGATGACGGGACCGCCGATGAAGAGAAGAGGATGAAGGATTATCCGGTCCAGCTGGGAGCCGGGCAGCTCTTCCCGGAGTTCGAGGAGGCGCTGACAGGGAAAAAGGCTTCGGAGAAAGGTATTGCGGTCATCAATTACCCGGGCGATTTCAAACCCGAGCGGCTGGCCGGTCTGAAAGTGAACTACGAATTCACCGTCAGGGAGGTCAGGGAAAAGAGACTTCCGCAGCTTGACGATGAATTCGCCAGGAAACTGGACGGGAAATTCAACGGGATCGACGACCTGAAGGCGGACGTGCACCGCAGACTTCTCGAGGAGAAGACCGGGGACGCCAGGCGGAAGATGGAAGAGGGGATCATCGACAGTATCATCGAAAAGAATCCGTTCGACGTTCCGCTGAGCATGGTGGAGCGTTTTACGAAGGAACTCGAATCCGAGGATGAGCGAAGACGCGCCATGGCAGGGATAGGCCCGGAGGAGAACGAGGAGAAGAAGAAGGAGTTCGGGGAATTCCTGGCGAGGATATCCAGGAGGAACATCAGGAGGTTCTTCCTCATAGACCATATAGCCCGCCAGGAAAAGATAGAGATCTCGGACGAGGATATGGACAGGGAGATCGAACGGATGGCCGCCGAGGGCCAAAGGAACGTCGATGAGGTTAAAAAGCTTGTCGCCAGGGGAAGCGAGAATTACAACAATCTGCGCGGCAGGTTGCGCGAAAAGAAGGTATTCGAGGCTCTGACCGGGCAATAGCATGGCCTGAGAATCATTCTGGAAAAGGAGATGTCCTGATGGGAGACACAAGGATAAAAAGCATTCCCCTTCCAATGGTTATCGAGACAAGGGGGCGTGAGGAACGCGCGTACGATATCTATTCAAGGCTGCTCAAGGACAGGATCGTCTTCATAGGCACTCCGATAGAGGACATGATGGCCAACGCCATCATAGCGCAGCTTCTGTTCCTCGAAGCGGAGGATCCGGAAAGGGACATTTTTATTTACATCAACAGCCCCGGGGGGATCGTTTCGGCCGGTCTCGGGATATACGATACCATGCAGTACATATCGTGCAGCATCGCGACGATATGCATGGGACAGGCGGCCAGCATGGCGGCGGTCCTTCTCGCAGCCGGAACCAAGGGGAAGAGGTCGATACTGCCGCATGCCAGGGTGATGATCCACCAGCCCTCGGGCGGATCGCAGGGACAGGCCAGCACGATCGAGATTTACACGAACGAAATACTCAAGCTGAAGGCTAAACTCAACGAGATAATAGCGAAGCACTCCGGGCAGGCCTTGAAGAAAGTGGTGAAGGATACGGACAGGGATTATTTCATGTCGGCCGAGGACGCGCTGGAGTACGGGCTTGTCGACAACATACTCGTTTCGAAGAACGATCTGAAGAAAGCTTGATCGATTTATAGAACTGTTTTCGAAAAAAGTTGTATATTATAGAGGAAACCAAAACCGTAAATCAGGAAACGCTGAGGAAAAGATGAAGAAAAAAACGCAATCTCCGAGGGCGATAAAATGTTCCTTCTGCGGGAGGGGACAGGACGAGGTGGCAAAGCTTGTTTCCGGGCCGTCGGTTTACATATGCAACGAATGCATAAGGCTCTGTAACGATATACTCGAAGAGGAGATGGCGGGAACCGTGATGTTCGACCAGGAACATTTCCCGAAGCCAAAGGAGATAAGGGAAAACCTGGACAATTACGTCATCGGGCAGGAAGAGGCCAAGATAACGCTGGCGGTGGCGGTTTACAATCACTACAAGAGGATACGGCACGAAAGAAGCACCGACGATATAGAGATCGAAAAGAGCAATATTCTGCTCGTCGGGCCAACCGGCGTGGGGAAAACGCTGCTTGCGCAGACACTGGCCAGGTTCCTGAAGGTCCCCTTCGCGATCGCCGACGCCACGTCGCTCACGGAAGCGGGGTATGTCGGGGAGGACGTCGAGAACATACTTGTAAGGCTTCTTCAGAACGCCGAGTATAACCTGCCGGCCACCGAAAGGGGCATCATCTATATCGACGAGATAGACAAGATCGCGCGTAAGAGCGAAAACCCGTCGATCACAAGGGATGTCTCCGGCGAGGGAGTGCAGCAGGCGCTTCTGAAGATCCTCGAAGGCACGATCGCTAACGTTCCGCCGCAGGGAGGGCGCAAGCACCCGCAGCAGAAATTCATCGAAGTGGACACGAAAAACATTCTCTTTATCTGCGGCGGAGCCTTCCAGGGGCTGGAAGAGATTGTCGAGCGCAGGATAGGACGTAAAGTCCTTGGCTTCGGCGCGGACCGGGGGCCGAATTTCCGCAAGGAGATAAACGAGATCATGCAGCACGTCCAGCCCGAGGATCTCATAAAGTTCGGATTGATCCCCGAGCTCGTGGGGAGACTGCCGATAGTCGCGCCTCTGCAGAATCTCGACGAGCAGGCCCTGATCGATATAATGCTCAAGCCGAAGAGCGCCCTCATCAAGCAGTACAAGAAACTGTTCGACATGGAAGATGTGGAGCTCGAATTCACGCCCGGTGCCGTGAACGCCATAGCGAAACTGGCAATGGAAAGAAAGACCGGCGCCAGGGGCCTGAGAGCCATTCTGGAAGACACGATGCTTCACATAATGTACGATATCCCTTCACGTCCGGATGTGAGAAAAATCCTCATCACCGAGGAAACAATCATTGACAGGGACGAGCCCGAACTGTTTCTTCAGAAGGAACGCCAGAAACGGGCTTGATCGATCATCGCTGTCGGGCCGATAATTCACCTTATCCCTGAGCCGGAGCATCATGGGCGGTATGGAAGAGAAACTGAGCAGGGAATCGCAGCAGGAATTTCCAATTGTGCCGCTTCGGGACGTCGTGATTTTCCCGTCCATGGCCACGGCCATTCTCGTCGGAAGACAACCTTCCGTCAACGCGGTTGAGCACGCCATTGAATCGGACAAGGTACTTCTCGTCATAACCCAGAAAAATCCGACGGATAACGACCCGGGGTACGAGGACCTGTACAGGGTCGGAACGATCGTGAGGATAGGACTCTTTTTCAGACTTCCCGACGGAACGATAAAGCTTATGCTCGAAGGGATCAGCAGGGTCAGGGTCCGCGATTTCATCCAGATGGAAAACTACATCGCCGCCAGGGTCGAGCCGATCGAGGAAGAAGACAGTATGACCCGGGAGATCGAGGCGCTAACGAGAAAGGTCGAAGCCCTTTTTACCGATTACGTAAGGATGAACCACCGTGTGCCCAACGAAGTGCTCCTGTCGATTCAGGCGATAGACGACCGTTCCCAGGTGGCGGACACCGTCGCCGCGCACCTGATGATACGCAACGACGTGAAACAGCGCCTTCTCGAGACGGTGAGCCTCGAAGAACGATTCATGATGCTCAGCCGCATTCTCTCCGAGGAGCTGGAGATTCTTCGGGTGGAAAAAGACATCGACGAAAAGGTCAGCAACCAGGTTCAGAAGAGCCAGAAGGAACTTTTCCTGCACGAGAAGATGAGGGTCATAAGGGACGAACTGGGCCACAGCGAAGAGATGGAGTTGTTCCTGGAGCTGAAGCGAAAAATCCGCAAGGCGAGGATGACCAGGGAGGCGCAGAAGGTCGCTTTCAAGGAACTCGAAAGGCTCAGGATGATGTCCCCCATGACGCCGGAGGCAACGGTGGTCAGAAACTACCTGGACACGCTGATCGCCCTGCCGTGGAACGTGAGAACGAAGGATAATCTCGATATAGAGGACGTGAAGAAAAAACTCGATGCCGACCATTACGGGCTTACGAAGGTAAAGGAACGGATACTGGAATTTCTTTCCGTCGTCAAACTCGTCAACAACCTCAAGGGCCCGATACTCTGTTTCGTCGGGCCTCCGGGTGTGGGAAAAACATCTCTTGGAAGATCCATCGCCGAAGCCACGGGAAGGCGCTTCGTGCGTATTTCGCTTGGAGGCACGAGGGACGAAGCCGAGATCAGGGGCCACAGAAGGACGTATATCGGCTCGATGCCAGGCAGGATAGTCCAGGGCATCAAAACCGCCGGAACGAAGAACCCCGTTTTCCTTCTGGATGAGATAGACAAGCTCAGTTCCGATTTCCGAGGCGATCCGTCGGCCGCGCTGCTTGAAGTCCTCGATCCGGAACAGAACAAGAGATTCAGCGACAATTATCTCGAAGTCGAATTCGACGTGAGCGAAGTGATGTTCATAACGACGGCGAACGTCATGTACACGATCCCGCCGGCGCTTCTCGACAGGATGGAGATCATCCGCCTGCCGGGATACCTGCTTCCGGAAAAGATAAAGATAGCCGAAAAATTCCTGATGCCCAAACAGCTCAGGGAACACGGCATACGACAGGACCAGCTGATGATATCCGAGGCGACCATGAGGGAGGTCATACAGAGATACACGAGGGAATCCGGGGTGAGGAATCTCGAGAGGGAGCTTGCCACCATCTGCAGGAAGGTCGCAAGAAAGCTCGCCTCGGAAAAGGTCGACGGAAAAATACGGATTACGAAGAAGAACATCGAAAATTATCTCGGCATACCGAAGTATACCGAGAGCGAGATCGACAGGAAGATCTCGGTCGGAGTCGGCACGGGTCTCGCGTGGACGGAGGCGGGCGGAGAGATACTGAACATAGAGGTGACGCTGATGCCGGGCAAGGGCGAACTCATCCTAACCGGGCAGCTCGGCGACGTGATGCAGGAGTCGGCCAAGATCGCCCTCAGTTACGCGAGGACGAAGGCGAGGGTCCTGGACCTGGGGAACGACTTTTTTTCGACCATAGACGTGCATGTTCATGTCCCGGAAGGAGCCATTCCCAAGGACGGCCCCAGCGCGGGAGTGGTTATCGGAACGGCGCTCGTGTCGGCGTTCTTCGATATTCCGGTAAGACGCGACATCGCCATGACGGGGGAATTGACCCTGAGGGGCAAGGTACTGCCTATCGGCGGGATCAACGAGAAGGCTGTCGCTGCCCTCAGGGCGGGCGTGAAGATTCTCCTGCTGCCCAGGGGGAACGAAAAGAACATCAAGGAACTGCCAGACGAGGTCAAAAAGAAGATGAAGATCGTCGTGGTGGATTCCATGGAAGAGGTCCTGGAACATTCCCTGACAAAGAAACTGGACTGGGGAGTGAAACACCGAAGGCGGATCGGCGGGTTCTTCGGTGACCAGGCGCCCAAAGCGGCCAACTGACGAAAAAGTAAGATCCATTGAAAATCAAGAGCCTCAATCTTGTCTGCACGGAACTGGAAACTTCCAGGTTTCCCTCCTCGCCCATGCCCGAGATAGCCGTATCGGGAAGATCCAACGTCGGGAAGTCGTCCCTTCTCAACAACCTCCTCGCCAAAAAGAACATCGCCAGGGTAAGCAAGGAACCGGGCAAGACCAGGACGATCAATTTCTTTCTTCTCAACGACAGGTTTTACCTTGTCGACCTTCCCGGATACGGATACGCGAAGGTGTCAAAGGAGATGAGGTTCGGCTGGCAGAAGGTGATATTCGAATATATCGAGGAAAGAAGAAACCTCGCCGGAGTGATACAACTGATCGATTCGCGGCATCCGCCGATGAAGGACGATCTGGTCATGATCGAACGGCTTATCGACGCCGAAAGAAAGTTTCTGGTAGTCTTCACAAAATCGGACAAGATCAGAGGAAATGAAAGAACCGCGGCCATGAAGGAGTTTCGTTCCTGTTTCGATGGATTCACGATAGGTTCCCCCGGAGAAGACGACAGGGATGGAAAAGAGTGCGACATCCTGGTCGTATTTTCGTCGGCCACGACGGGGGAAGGCAGGGAAGATATCTGGAGATGGATCGCCTCAAGGATATGAATGACGGCCCGGACGGGACCGGACGCGGCAAACTGCTACTGACCCCGGGGCCGGTGCATATAGATCCGTCCGTTTGGGAAACGATCGCACCGCTTCACCATCGTTGTGAAGAATTCAGAAGAATCGTCGTAGAAACGGCCGGGATGACCGCCCGTCTCGCGGGGACCGAAGCTCCGGTTTTCCTGATGACGATGTCCGGAACCGGTGCGATGGAATCGGCCCTGGCAAATCTCACCGTTCCTAATTCGAAGGTGCTGTGCGTATCGGGAGGAAAATTCGGCGCGCGCTGGAAGGAGATTGCGGACGCCCTGGACTGCGACGCGGATATTCTTCCATTCGAACCGGGGAAAAGGATCGATCCCGATCTGGTCTGCGAAAGGATCGAAAAGGATCGTCCCGAATTTCTCACCCTCACACATGTGGAATCCTCGACAGGCCTGAAGCTCGAGCTGGAAGAACTCCTCTCGCGAATGCCCGCCCCGAAGCCCGTCGTCATACTGGACGCGATCGCCTCTCTCGGATGCGAGGAGCTGCTCATGGACGAGTGGGGAGTCGATCTTATCGTCGGAGCGGGGCAGAAGGCCCTGGCCGCTCCGCCGGGCATAAGCTTCGTCATCCCCGGAGAGAGAGCTAGTAGCCTTTACAGGGCGGGGCGGCGCAGACTGTTCTACAACTCGTACATCAGGTATGAATCGGGAGCGGCCGCGGGCGACACGCCCTTTACACCGGCCGTACAGGGGATACAGATCCTTCACCGGTCTTTGGGCAATCTTTTCGCCGGTGGTGTAAAGAGGACGATGGAGAGGTATCGGGAGGTTTCCACGGCCTTTATCGAAGCCTGCGCCCGTCTCGGGATGGAATCCCTGCCCGAGGTACCGTCGGCCTCCGTGCAGGCCCTGATTCTCCCTGAAAAGGCCCGTGGAAGGGGGGTAATCGACCGGCTCGAGAGGAATAAAGGGCTGGTCATAACCGGAGGACAGGGGGCGCTGGAGGGTAAAATCATCCGTACCGGATTTCTGGCTTTACATGACTGGCCGGTAATCGAAAGGCTTGTATCGGGGATAGCCGACGCCCTCGGAGAATACGGATTAACCGTTGACAGGGAAGGCGCCAGCAGTATAATAAGATCGGCGGCGGCGCAAGCGACGGGCTGAAGATACGGGCTGGAAATGGGCTGAATGGGTTGAAAATGGGAGCTTGACATAACGCCTTGTCATTGATATAATTATTGATGTCAAGGAGGTTTTATTGAGACCTGAGCTAAAGATGCGGGGCCTTGCGGTGATAGTTGTGTGCGCCGGTCTGCTCGCAACCGGCATATCGCTCGCCACCGAAGACTTCATGAATAAAATACCTGTGCACGAGCGTTTCAGGTGCGCGATATGTCATACAGTATCCGAACCTGATCTTTCGAACAGGGATCTCAACGCATTCGGTACCGCCTTTGTCAACAACGGCAACAATTGGGACCAGACGCTCGCAGGCCTCGATTCGGACGGGGACGGGTACAAGAACGGGCTGGAGATCGGCGACGATGACGGGGACGGAAACGCTTCCATCAGCAGGGAACGGAGCAACCCGGGCGATCCTCTCGAGACACCGAACTCACTCGACGAACATACATGGGGCGTGATAAAGAAGCTTTTCGAAGAGTGACGCGATCGTCGATGAAAATATCCCCGTAACCACCGTCCAGCGGGACGGTTTTTTAATGCCCTGATCGGAGTGCCGGAATAATTCAGTTGCGCCCGGTCACGCCTTGACATAGACTTCACGCGGATTGCAAAGATAGATCGATAAACAGGAGTGACGATATGTCCGCTACGGTAGTGCTGGGCGGCCAGTGGGGAGACGAGGGGAAGGCCAAGGTGGTCGATTTTCTCATGCCGCATCATGATGTTGTGATCCGTTACCAGGGGGGGGCCAATGCCGGCCACACCGTGGTGACCGGAGATGGGAAATTCGCCTTCCACCAGATCCCCTCCGGGTTGCTATATCCCGGGATCGCGGGGTTGCTCGGTAACGGAATGGTGATAGACCCGTTCGGGTTCCTGGATGAACTCGGCGCCCTCATGTCAAGGGGAGTGGATGTGGCGGACAGGCTTTTCATAAGCTCGGCGGCCCAGGTGGTGATGCCGTACCACAAGCTCCTCGACAACCTCTATGAATCCGATCTCGAGAAGAAGAGCCTGGGAAGCACGAGGAAAGGGATCGGCCCGGCGTATTCGGACAAGTACAGCCGCAGGGGAATGAGGATGGGCGATTTCCTTCTGGGCACCGGGGAGCTTCATGACCTGGTGATCGAAAAAACGGAGTACGCAAACAGGATCATCGAAGCGTTCGGAGCTCCTCCGCTCTCCGCGAAGAAGATTTCCGCCGATTTCGTCAACATCAGGGATATCGTCGCTCACATGGTGATCGATTCGCAGGAAATGACGGGCGAATGGAAAAAGGCCGGAAAAAGGATCATGCTGGAGGGAGCGCAGGGCACACTTCTCGATATCGACCACGGGACATATCCATTCGTCACGTCAAGTTCCTGCTCGATCGGAGGCGCCCTGACGGGGTGCGGTTTGTCGCCAAGGGACATCGGCAGGGTGATAGGGATTTTCAAGGCATATACGACGAGGGTGGGAAACGGTCCCTTTCCCTCCGAGCTGTTCGACGCAGATGGAAAATATCTCGCAGACAAGGGACACGAATTCGGGACGACGACCGGCAGGCCGAGAAGGTGCGGATGGTTCGACATGGTGGCCGCAAAATACGCCGCCGGCATCAACGGTCTCAGCGAAATAGCCCTGACGAAGCTCGACGTTCTCTCGGGGCTTCCAGTCGTCGGGATGTGCGTGGCGTACGAGGTCGACGGAAAGAGGATCGAGCATTTTCCACAGGGCTGCGGGGTCCTGGCTAAATGCCGGCCGGTGATCGAGGAATTCGCCGGCTGGAACGACACCGGGAAGGACGGAGGCGTATATTCGTCTCTGCCGGAAAACGCGAGGATCTACGTCGAGGCGATCGAGGAACGTATGGGGGTCAAGGCTTCGTTCATATCGTACGGGCCGGAGAGGGCGAAAACGATCATACGTGACGGCTTCTAACCAGTTGACAGGATGGGCCGTCCCTATTAGATTACAGGGCTGCCGGACACCCGGCGGCATACATAGACCGCGAAATAGAAGATTATGGGCCGCTAGCTCATCAGGTAGAGCACCTGCCTTTTAAGCAGGTGGTACTGGGTTCGAGTCCCGGGCGGCTCATTTTTTATTTTTATCCCACAACTTTGAACTCCGCGATTAAAATCATAACCCGCATTCACTACCGTTATATGAAAGTAAGCAGCTGGTTGAATTTCAACATATTTAGCATCTTCACCGAGAAACTTTACACAAACAGAGGTGAGGTTCTCGAAATTCCACAAATTCTATAGACTCAAGTGGTGATAATGTCGTTGTAACGGGATAGTTAATGTGATAGGATTCTTCACATTATGAGCGTTTTCAAATTCAAACTGAAAATGTCCACTTGCATTAAACGACAGACGGTCTAGGGGGAGTAATATGAATTCGCGTGGAACAATCCTTATTGCGGCCGGGTTCTGCATGCTCGCAAGCCGTGTCTTCGCCTTAGATCCGCTTTTCTACGCTCGAATAGACTATGGCGTGGGATATAATCCCTATTCTGTTTGCGCGGTCGACTTTGATGGAGACGGAGACAGCGATCTGGCGGTGGCGAATTGTGACTCTAATAATGTTTCGATCGTGAGTAACAATGGGGATGGGATTTTTGAGGCTCCCATGAATTATAGCGTGGGAAGCCACCCCGTATCTATTTGCGCGGCTGACCTCGACGGAGACGGGGACAGCGATCTTGCAACGGCGAATATTAATTCTGGCAATGTATCGATCCTTAAGAACAATGGTGATGGGACCTTTGAGTCTGCCGTGAATTATGGCGTGGGGATCAATCCCTATTCCGTTTGCGCAGCTGACCTTGACGGAGACGGGGACAGCGATCTGGC
>JBFYZH010000146.1:0-20653 GCA_041309605.1 Candidatus Krumholzibacteriota bacterium | reverse complement strand
CCGATCTGCACACGCACCGTGCTGGAAGCCGGACGGGATTTCTGCTTGACCATTTCGCCGGTGAATGGATTGCGGACGAGTTTGCCGCCGGCGACCGCCGGTTTCTTGACCAGCGTGAGCTTCATCAGGCCCAGGTAGTTGAAGGTTCCGTGTTTCTTGACGGACTTGACCATGATTTCGGTCATCGCGTCGCTAGCGGCGACTACATCTTTACGGGAAAGGCCGGTCTTCGCCGCGATGTCGCGATAGACCTCATTCCTTGTGGGCGGCTTGTTGGCAGCCGGTTTCGAGGAAGACTTGGCAGGTTTTTTCTTTGCCATTTCGATCCTCCGCCTTTGCTGGTTTGAGTGAATGGATACATCCTCCATTTGACGGAGCGGATGATAGCGCAAACTGCGCCGCATGGAAACAGATTTTTACGTTTTCGAGCCATTTTTTAACGATTTTTTTTAGGCTGTTTTTGAGCCCTTTTTGTGGCATCTGCGCTCCCGCCTGATATCGCGCGTCTTATGGGCTCTCAAATCCGGCGGCCGCACGGGTGCGCTGCCGCCGGGGGATCCTTCCCCGGGCCGTCGATGCAGCCGCGGCCCCCGCGGTCTCCAGCGCCGCCTAAACTCTTGCATGAGCGGGCGAAAATATATATAGTAGGGGCCTGGGTGGGAGCTTAACTCAGTGGTTAGAGTGCTATCTTCACACGGTAGAAGTCGCAGGTTCAAATCCTGTAGCTCCCACCAGAATTATTTTTTCCCCGGCCGGTTCCGTCTTTTTTTCTACCGGGTGGAATCCCCGCCCATCGGCCTGATTTCCCCCGAAACCTCGACGACGACGGGAATTCCTTCGAGTTCCTTCGGGATTCGCTTGCCGTTCTCCCGGGTTTTCCTTACGACATACACCCTGATGCAGGGCTTCCCGTCGTCGAGCGCGCCGACCGCGACGCCCGCCACCCCCGGGATCGCCATGAGTTCGTCCACATGGGCGTCCATTACGCGTATCGCATCCTCTGTCGACATGGCGGGAGCGCTCCCTTCTTTATCCGCGCATCTTCTGCACCCGGCAGCGACCGCGGCCGACACTATCAACAAAATCAACAACCCTGCCGCCGCGCGGCGGGGCAATAATATAGTGGGAGCCCGGCAGTCGGGAAGCCGGCCGGTCGATGACCCGTCCATGTTTCCGGTATAAAGCCGCGGATTTAAAACGCCGTCGCAGCGATACCGCGCCCGGCGCGGGGCCGGGTAAAATCTCTTCGTGCATCTTGCGCGCGGTTCGTTTAAACTTTCCGCAAAAGGGGGCCGGCTGAAGCGGAAGGAGAATCGGCGATGCGGATCGATCTCAAGAAGGAAACGATGGCAACCCTCGCCAGGCCGCGGCAAAAATATTCGGCCGCCGCGAGATTGTTTTTCTGGAAGATGGATCTTGTCACCGGGAAAAAAACGACCCTCGCAAAGGCCAAACTTATAGAAACTCTCGCCAGCATCCCGTACCGGTCGTGGGAGATGCGGCAATACGCCCGCATGACGCGCCTTTACAAAAATCGAAACGCCGTAGTCGAGGCCGGCGCCATCATGGAATGGGGAAGAGAGGCGCAGGACAACGAGTACCGGCACCTTCTGGTCATCAACGAGAAGATGAAGGAGGATGGCGCGAAAGATCCCTGGTACCTCTTTCCGGCGATTCCATGGATCATGGTCGCCGTGTATGTCTGCATGACGCGCCTTATGGCCCTTTTCGATATCCGCAGGGCTTTCCTTTTTAACGCCGAGTTCGAGGACCATGCGGAGCACGTCTACGCCGCCTTCGTCGCCGGTCACCCCGAATGGGAGACGCAGCGCGTGGACAATCCCGTCGTTGCGGAATACTGCGGCGAGAGCAACTGGGCCGACGTATTCAGGCGGATCGGTCTCGACGAGCGCGACCACATGAACAACAGCTTCGTGTTCTGCGGCAGGCCGGAACAAGTCGTGAGATACGACGGCATGCCGCCGCTGCCCGAAACGCGGCGATAAGCGGGCAAAAGGAAACAGCCGGATGACATATCGCGCCAACATACTGATCGTGGACGGGGACGAGGCCGCCGGATCCGCGTGCGTCAGGATGCTGACCTCGGCGGGGTACAGGGCGCAATCGGTGGGGGACGGACGGCGCGCCCTTTCGGAGATCGAAAGGGTCTCGTACGACGTTGTCGCCCTCGATCTGAGGATACCCGGCATGCCCGGGATGGAGGTCCTTAAAAGAATCAGGGAATCCGACCCGACCTCGATAGTCATAGCGATGACGGCGGACGGTACGATAGACGCGGCGGTCGGGGCGATGCGCGCCGGCGCCTGCGATTTCGTCACAAGGCCTTTTACGCACGAAGCTTTCCTCGCCGCGGTGACAAGGGCGATAGAGAGCAGAAGGCGCGAGCTCGAGCGCGCGGTCGTGGACGCCGGCGCGGCGGATGGCGCCGCCGGGTACAGGATCATCGGATGTTCTCCGGCCGTCCTGAGGATCGCCGATCTGATAAGGCAGGTCGCGCCGACCGATTCGACGATCCTCGTGCACGGGGGCACAGGCGTGGGGAAGGAACTGGTCGCGTGGAACATCCATCGCCTCAGCCTGCGGCGCGACAAGTCTTTCGTCGTCGTGGACTGCGGCGCCCTTGTCGAATCCCTCTTCGAAAGCGAGATGTTCGGGCACGCGAAGGGCTCCTTCACGGGCGCGATCGACACGACGAGGGGCAAGTTCGAGCTTGCCGCCGGCGGCACGATCTTCCTCGACGAGATAACGAACATAACGATGGGCATGCAGTCGAGGCTCCTGCGCGTGATCCAGGAAAAGGAGATATCGAAGGTGGGCAGCCTCGAAAAGATCAGGGTCGACGTGAGGATCATCGCGGCCACCAACAGGGACCTCTCCCGGGAGATACGCGAGGGCAGGTTCAGGGAGGACCTTTTCTACAGGCTCAATGTCGTTCCGATACATCTGCCTCCCCTGCGGGAACGCAGGGAGGACATTCCGATTCTCGTCGAACATTTCCTTTCGAGGGCGGCCACCGGCGGCAGGGCCTGCAGGCCCGGGATATCGGACGAGGCGATGAACATGCTGGTGGAATACGACTGGCCTGGAAACATCAGGGAGCTGAAGAATACGATCGAATACGCGGTCGTGACATGCTGCGGCGACCTGATCGGTCCCGGCGATCTGCCGATCGCCGGAGCGAAAGCGAAGGGCGAAGGTGGGGAAGCGCGGGACGGATCGCTCGCGCAGACGGAAAAAAGGGAGATACTCAGGACGCTCGAGCAGTTCGGAGGGCACAAGGCCAGGACCGCCGAATTTCTCGGTATAAATAGAAAGACCCTCCGCGAAAAGATGCGAAGGTACGGGATCGAATCGTGACAAGTCCGGGGCAGCGTCCTGACCGGCGGCCGCGAGGCTCCGGCCGTTTTCCCGCCGCGTACGCCGGAGCCGCTACCAATTTACCCGCCTCTTCCTTTCCAGGGTACAAAATGTACCGTACGGGCCCGGCGCAAACCTCGGGACCGGAAGATGGAGCCCCGCTGAATTACCCATTACCTTATTGAATGACAGGCGGTTGAGGGCGGCCTTCGCGCAGCCGGCGGCGGGCGGCACGCCACATGCTCTCGGTTTATAACGCCAGGCGGGCGCATGGAGGATTTTTCGGCGGTAAGAGGAAGATCTCCGGCGCCGCTGGCGTGGAAAGGAGCGCTGATAATGTCTCTCAACGGGAAAGATGAGCTTATAATGAATACAACCGACGTCCTCATTATTATGGGTGACGGGGATTCGATGCGCGAGGATTGCCGCCGGGCGCTGGAAAAGGGCGGGTACCGCGTCGACGTGGCGGGCGACGGCCGGAAGGGCCTCGATCTGATCGGAACTGCGCACCCGCGCGTGGCGGTCATCGACCTCGAGATACCCGGCACCACGGGCACGGAGGCGCTGGCGGAGATTTCCCGGATCGACCCCACGATCGTACCGATCGCGGTGACGGGGTCCGGTTCGGTCGATTCGGCGGTGGAATCGATGAAGTTGGGCGCCTTCGATTACATGACCAAACCCTTCGATCCGCTCCGCCTGCTGGAGTCGGTCAGGCGCGCCGCCGCGCTGAGCGAAAAAAGGAAACAGTCGGAGCGGCCCGTCTCCGCGCACGGCGGGACGGCTGGGGACGGCCCCGTCGCCGACCGGCAGACGATCGCCCTCAGGGGCCTCGAGATACTCGGACAATATTATTCGCTGGGCCTGGACAAGCGGGATTTTCTCGCCGAGCTGACCAGTCTCGAGACAGAGGCAAAACTGCACGCCGAGACCCTGGGGCAGATCGGGGAAAAGGAAAAGTTCCTTCGGGACATGCTCGCCCAGCTCAACCTTGTCGACGAAATCATCGCGAAATACGATTACGATAAAAGCACCGTCCTGCAGATAATGCTCGAGGTTCAGGCCCGGCTTAACTGGCTCCCGGGGCACGTTCTCAGATGGATCTCGAGACGACTGAAGGTGTCCCTTTCGCATCTCTACACGATCGCCAATTTCTACGAGGCGCTGAGCCTCGAACCGGTCGGAACCTACAGAATCGAGGTGTGCACCGGAACTGCATGTCACGTTCGCGGGGCGAGCGGGCTCAACACGTCGGTCTCCGCGCTTCTCGGTCTTCAGCCGGGGCAGACCGATGCCGACATGACCTTCACACTGAAGAACGTTCATTGCCTCGGTTGCTGCGCGCTTGCGCCGGTCATGAAGATAAACGACCAGTACTACAGCAATCCTTCGACCAGAGATCTCGAGAAAATTTTCGAATCGCTCAGACGGGAGAAGAAAAACTATGTCGCGGTTGAAAACGCCTGATGACCTGTTTGCTTTAAGGAATAAACTTGACTCGGAACGCAAGGTGGATCGCACGTGCGTGACGATCTGTTCCGGCACCGGGTGCCTCGCCACCCGCTCGCAGGATGTCGTCGCGGAGTTCGAACGGCAGATCGCCGAAAAAGGTCTCGGCGACAAGGTGGAGCTTCGCCGGACCGGGTGCTGGGGATTGTGCGAGCGCGGACCGATAGTGGTCATCCTTCCCGAAAGGATCTGCTATCTCGGGACGAAGGCCAAGGACGTTCCCGAGATAGTCTCCGAGACCCTGATGGAAGGCAGGTACGTCGAGAGGCTCCTTTACAAGGACACAGGGACAGGCGAGCGCATCGCCCGCCTGGACGATATCCCGTTCTACAAGCATCAGCAGCGCCTTCTTCTGGAGGCCAACACCCAGATCGATCCCAAGCGTATAGAGGATTACATCGCCATCGGCGGATACTCGGCGCTGGCGAAGGCCCTCTTCAGGATGAAGCCGGACGGCGTGATAAAGGAGATCGAGGATTCCGGTCTTCGAGGGCGGGGAGGCGGCGGGTTTCCCACGGGATGGAAATGGAAATCCTCGCGCGATTGTGCGGACGATCCCAAGTACGTGATCGTCAACGCGGACGAGGGGGATCCGGGCGCTTACATGGACCGGAGCGTGCTGGAGGGCAATCCCCACAGCGTGCTGGAGGGACTGATCATCGGCGCCTACGCGATAGGCGCGAAGGAAGGTTTTATCTACGTTCGCCAGGAGTATCCGCTGGCCGTGGAGAACACCGAACTCGCCATAAGGAAGGCGCGCGAGTACGGCCTGATAGGCGAAAACATCCTCGGATCGGGATTCTCCTTCACGATCACGATCAAGCGCGGCGCCGGCGCGTTCGTTTCCGGCGAATCGAGCGCCCTGATGTCGGTCGTCGAGGGGAAGGTCGGTGAACCGAGGCCGAAGTACGTTCACACGGCCCACAAGGGGCTGTGGGACAAGCCGACCGTCCTGAACAACGTGGAAACCTGGGCCAACGTACCGCTGATCGTCAACAACGGCGCGGAATGGTTCAATAAAATAGGCACGGCAAAAAGCACCGGCACGAAGATATTCTCGCTCGTCGGCAAGATCATCAACACCGGGCTCGTGGAGGTGCCGATGGGAATTCCGATGCGAAGGATCGTATTCGACATCGGCTCCGGCGTTCCCAACGGAAAGAAATTCAAGGCCGTTCAGACCGGCGGACCGTCCGGGGGTGTGCTGCCGGAAAGCATGATCGATACCCCGGTCGACTTCGACCGGCTGCTCGAGGCCGGTTCGATGATGGGGTCGGGCGGCATGATCATCATGGACGAAGATACCTGCATGGTGGATACGGCCCGGTACTACACCGACTTTCTCGGCCACGAATCGTGCGGAAAATGCGTTCCGTGCCGCGAGGGGCTCAGGCAGATGCTCGTAATCCTCGACAATATCACTTCCGGGAAGGGGAAGGAGGGGGACATCGAGCTGCTGGAAGAGCTGGCCGATGTGATGCGTGTCGCCTCCCTATGCGCCCTCGGCCAGACGGCCGCGAACCCGGTTCTCAGCACGATAGCCCATTTCAGGGACGAATACGAGGCGCACATCAGGGACAAGCGCTGCCCGGCACTCGTATGCAGGGAACTGATCGCATTCGTGATCGACCCGGACAAGTGCATCGCCTGCGGGCTCTGCGCGAAGAGCTGCCCCGTCGGCGCGATATCGAAGGTCGAGGGTGAAAAAACGGTCTACAGGATAGAGCAGGAAAAATGCATCAAGTGCGGTAACTGTCTGGTTGTCTGCCCTCCGAAGGCAAGAGCGATCTCGAAGGTGGCTTCCATGGATCTCGCTGCGGGTGCGAAAAAGACCGCGGCAGGAAAAAAAGGCGGAAAAAAGAAATGAACACCGTGACATTTCAAATGAACGACAAGACGATACAGGCGGAAAAGGGAACGACCCTCCTTCAGGCCGCCCGGGCGAACGGCATCACGATCCCGGCGCTGTGCCATTCCGACAAGGTGAAACCTTACGGCGCGTGCCGCCTCTGCATGGTCGAAGTCACGAAGGGCAAGAGGACCAGGATCGTCGCTTCCTGCGTCTACGAGGTGGAAGAGGGGATCGTTGTCAGGACAGACACCGAAGAGGTCAAAAAAATCCGCCGCATGATAATCGAACTTCTGTGGCCCACCGTGACGGGGCTGGCCAAAGAATACGGCATCGAAAGCTCGAGATTCCACCCGAAGCAGACCGACTGCAACCTGTGCGGCCTATGCGTAAGGTACTGCACCGAGGTCAGGAAACTGGACGCGGTTTTTTTCAAGGGCAGGGGCCTGGACCGCGAGCTTTACATTCTTCCGGAACTGGCCAAGGAATGCTCCTTCTGCAAGGAATGCCATAATCTCTGCAGCGGCGGGTGGATCGTTCACCAGGCTGGGCAGACCTTCTGATCGGAACGAGCGGGGGCCGGCAAGCCGGAGCCCGCGGCACGAGCCTGCGTGAAAAACCGGCCGGGGGTCGTCGCGACGTCCCGGCCGTCATCGTTCGATAAAGAGATTCGCGATTCCAAACGCCGGGATTTCAGGTTCCGGCGTTTTCAGTTCCCTCCGTCCGGCCTTCCGCGGCGCCGTCCTTCGCTTCAAGCGTCTCCAGGACCAGCGTCGCGATATCGACAACCTGCATATGATCATCCTTGTTCATTATCTTCATCGAATCCTCCAGCATCTGCATGCAGTAGGCGCACGATGTCACGATCGTATCGGCGCCGATATCGAGGGCCTGTTCGATGCGAAGGTTGTTAATCCTCTTGCCTTCCTTGATATCCATCCAGAAATGGCCGCCGCCTCCCCCGCAGCACATGCTTTTTCTAGAATGATGCTTCATCTCGAGGACGCTGGCGCCCGGGATCGCCTTCAATACCTCCCGGGGCGGCTCGTAGATGTTCTGGCCCCTGCCCAGGTAGCATGGGTCATGATAAACGATGCGGTTCATTTTTCCGTATTCGGGCTTCAAAGAGCCGGACCATAACATTTCGTGCAGAAATTCGCTGTGGTGCACGACATTGTAATTTCCGCCGAACTGGCGGTACTCGTTCCTGAGCACGTTGTAACAATGCGGGCAGGATGCCAGCAGTACCCTGAATTTGCGGCTGTTGAGGATCTCCACCTGTTTCCTGGCTATGTCCTGGAAGAGATATTCCTGTCCTATCACTCGCGCAGGATCCCCGCAGCATTTTTCGTCGTCCCCGAGCACCGCGAAATTCATCCCGCATTTTTCCAGCAGCCTGATAAGATCGGCCGCAATCTTTCGCTTCGTCGAATCGAATGTTGTGCAACACCCGACCCAGTACAGGATATCGTATTCGTCGCCGGGTCCGGCAACAGGCACGCCGAGTTCCGAGATCCAGTCCACCCGTTCATTCTGGGGCCCGAACGGGTTGCCCTGGTTTTCGAGCATCTTCATCGCTCCGGCAGCCTCCGCGGGGAGCCTGCCCTGCATGACCACTTCGTTTCTTCTTACCTCTATCATCGTATCCACGTGATCGATGAAGGCGGGGCACACCTCCTCGCATGCCATGCATGTGCGGCAGTACCATATGAAATTTTCATCGATCGCCTCTCCGACGATCCGGCCCGCGGCCGCGTCGGCGCCTTTTTCCCCGGCATCGACCGGCCCGCTTCTTTCCCTTTTATAAAGCAGGTCCTTGCAATTCAATATGAAATCCTTCGGGGAGAAGGGCATTTCGGCGAGGAAGGCGGGGCATACCTCCTCGCATCTTCCGCATCCTATGCAGGCGTCCAGATCGAGCCGCTGTTTCCATGTAAGGCTGTCCGTTGACTCGACCCCGAGTGTGAAATTGTCCTCGTCAAAATCCTCCTTCGAGATCATCGCCTCTATGTCCTGGCGGGAAAGCTCCCCCCTCGGTTTGAATTTGGAAAAAAAGACGTTCGCCGGGATCGTCAGGATATGGAAGAATTTTGTGAACGGCAGGATCGCGATCCATGCCATCGAGAGCGCCAGGTGGCTCCACCATAGAAACACGTAGAGCGACGTTCCGCTCCTCTCGCCTATGCCGGAGAAGATCAGGCTGAAAAAATATCCGACGGGCGAGAAAGGCGCCCAGGGGTCTCCCTGCATGGCCATGCGAAGGCCTTCGATGAGAAAACCGCCAACGACAATGGCGGCAAGAAGGAAAAGAATCCAGAAATCCCCGGCCACCGTCGAGAGTGTCTTCGTCTTTTTAATATAACGCCGGTACGCGGCCATCGATACGCCCACGAGTATTAATAATCCCGCCGCGTCGGCGGCAAACGAGAGCAGCAGGTAGAATCCGCCCTTGAACAGATGCGTATGGAAGTCGTAATCCATCATTACGACGAGCGTCGTGATAACGAGAATCAGGAAGGAGTAGAAGATGAAGCCGTGGAAAAACCCGGGATACGCGTTGTCCATCACGCGGCGTTGAAGGAAGATCTCCCTGACCATGAATATTAAACGTTTACTGAGGTCCGTGAGGCGTTCGTTGTCCGCTTTCCCTTTTTTCCATATCCTGATCCGCCGCGCGAGGCCCCAGGCGAACACGCCAAGCGCGATCACGAAAAAGGCGTACATCAACCAGCCGTGGGAGATATTCCACATTATCTGGCGGGTCGCTTCGGATAGATCGTTCATTCATGCCTCCCGATCCGGTAGGAATTGGATACCGTTTTCCGAAACCAGCCGCGTCTCATGTTGAGCCGTTCAGCCGGAAGCCTTCGGATTCGACCCGGATCACGCCTTTTTAAGCATTACGAAGTTTAGTTTCGCGGGCGCCTTCAAGGGAACCGATTTCCACTCTTTCACGCACGTCTCGGTTCTCGGGCGGTTTTTCAAGGTACGGCCGCGGTAATGATCCCGTACTCTCTGCGACGTGCAATCCCACATCGTCGTCGCGGACTCCAGGGTCACCGATTTAAGCTTGAGAACAGTCAACAGACCTTTCAGGATCGACCAGTTCCGGGAAAATGCCCAGACCCTTTCCACGAGGATAATATCGTAATCCCTTTCGTCGAGGAGCATAGCTTCAACGCCCGGTCTCGAAAGCACATCCTCGTTGTACATCTCGTCTTCATAGTATCCGACGATCTCGATTCCGCAGCGCTCGGCGTATTCGAGGATGCGAGCCTTCTGGTAATCCTTCGAAATTACTTCGCCGGTCTGGCCGAGCATTATATCGCTCAGATAACAGAGGGCTTTTTTATTGTTCATCGTTTTCTCCTTCCGGTGCATGTATCTTCCCTGACTCATGAACGAACGACCTGTGAAAACAAGGGCAATTTTCTTTCCTGACCTTGATAATATTAATAACACCATGGATAATAATCTGTTACGCCCGCCAGGCATCTTTGACGGTATGTACACCGATGCCTTGGTGTATATAAATTTCTTACATCGGTAAAATATTGTATCTTTAATAAAGAAAGAGTGTTACCGACATATACGATCCCGTCCCGGCATGTATGGCTGAAAAATACATGTATTTAAATTTAGTACAGCCGGGAAAAAGGCGATATAATGGCAGACAATCTGCAGATCGAATCCGCCTGCCTCCGAAATTCTGGCGGCAGGTGGATAAAGAGGGAGCGTCATGAATTCGAAAAAAAAATATTGGAACAACCTCAGCCGGACATTTGAAGTGACCAACCGGATGTCTTTCAGGATGAGGCTCATAACGGCCTTCGTGGTATTGATCATATCCTCCGCTTCGGCGACCATAATGATAGGCAACACGGTATTCGGCAACAAGGTGGATGAGCTGGCAAGATCGAAGGTCGCGGTGGACCTGAAGGTCGCCGAACAGATCTTCAATTCGAAAGTCGAAAAACTGCGCTTGTTGACGACGATTGCTTCGGTGGAAAACGGTTTTGGCAACGTATCGCTTTGCCGGCTTTTTCTCGATGAAGTCCCGGCCGGCATTTCGGTCTTCATGGGCGACAGCGTCTCGACAGTCTGCGTTTTCGACTGCGAGCCGGGTACGGGATCGGGAGACGGCGTGGACGAGCTGTGCGGAATATTGGTTGAAGATGATCTTCTCTCCACGGATCCGGATACGGCGGGTGTCTCGAATAAAAACCGTGCATTGAGGGAAGGCGACGCAACGATCATGCGGAACCTTTCAATAAAAAGGGTTTCGAACTCGCAGATCTTCGATTCTTCATTGTCCGGCGTGCTGGAGACGGCAAGGGTGACGGGCTCCGCCGTTTCTTCCGTACTCGTCCTGGACCGGCAGGATCTGAGACTGCTGAATTTCGGTGACTCCCGGGACAGCGAGTTATTCATCTTTTCCGCGTCGCCGCTCGATGACGGAAGGATGTTCCTTGTCGGATACAGTCTTAACGGAAATGTCGGCATTGTATCCCAGATACGAAACCGGATATCCCACGACGAGGAAGTCATCAGTATCGTAACGATTTTCATGGGAAATACCCGTATATCGACAACAATGGAAGAGGGCTTGATCGGGACGGCCGTCGATTCAGTTGTGGAGAATTCGGTGCTGAAAGTCGGACAGGATTATGTCGGCATGGCAAAGATCCTCAACGAAAACTGTTATTCGGCATATTCCCCGCTGAAGGATCACTCCGGCTGCGTGGTCGGCATGCTCGGGATAGGCACACCTGAGCGCCTGTACGCCGATGTCAGGCGCAGGACGAACACCCTTTTCACGAGCCTCATCGCGGGCGGGATGACTTTCGGGTTCATCATGACATACCTCTTTTCGTCGTTTCTCATGAAGCCGTTTTCGGTTCTTACGCTGGGCGTGGAAAGGGTGGCCGAGGGGGACCTGAATTACAAGGTACAGATAAAGTCCGACGACGAATTGGGAAGGCTGGCCAAATCCTTTAATACGATGGTCCGGGCTGTAAAGGAACGCGACATGCGGCTCAGGGAGATGACCGAAAAGAAACTGTCAAGCGTGGAAAAACAGGTGTCGATAGGCCGGCTCGCCGCAGGTGTCGCGCATGAAATCAACAATCCGTTGACCGCGGTGCTGACGCTGTCGCGCCTGATGCTCAAGCATATGGATAAAAACGATCCCCGTGCCGAGGATCTCGGGATGATCGTGGATGAAACCGGCCGCTGCAGGGATATCGTTCGGAATCTTCTCGATTTTGCCCGGGAAAACAAACCGCAGAAGGAGGTTGTCGATATAAACGGTGTGCTCCGGGATACCCTTGTACTTGCGGGAAAATACGACGCGATGATGGATACGGAAATCGACCTGAAACTGTTTTCCGGTCCGCTGGAGACCGCCATCGACACTGGGCAGATGCAGCAGGTATTCACCAATCTGCTGCTTAACGCCGCGGAAGCGATGGAAGGCGGAAAGGGAAGAATTACGATAACGACCTGCGAGGATTCCACGGGCGGATTTATTTCGATCGCTTTTACCGACAACGGCAAGGGCATATCCTGCGAGCAGCTGGAGACCGTGTTCGAACCGTTTTTCACAAGCAAGGAGAAAGGAACCGGACTGGGCCTGTCGGTTTCCCTCGGTATCGTCAGGAGCCACAAGGGAACCATCGAGATCGAAAGCGACCCCGGCATGGGGACCACGGTGACCGTGATACTTCCTAAAACCGCTGACGACGGAGGCGTGATATAAAGGAGCCCCGGATGGAAAAAAACAAAGCAAAAATCCTGGTCATTGACGACGAAAGAACGGTATGCATCAGTTGCAAGCGAGTGCTCGAGGATGAAGGGCACAGCGTGGATTATACTCTTTCGGGGCAGGAAGGCCTGGAAAAGGCGTTGAATGGGGATTATGACCTTGTTTTACTCGATCTTAAGATGCCCGGCATCAACGGGCTGGCCGTCCTCGAAACGCTGAAGGAAAAACAATCCGACATTGTCGTGATAATAATCACCGGTTACGCCACAATCCAGACGAGCATAGAAGCGATCAAGAAAGGAGCGTTCGATTACGTTCCGAAACCGTTCACTCCCGAGGAACTGGCCTTGACCGTGTCCAAGGCCATGGAAACCAGCGCACTGCGAAGCGAAAACTCGTTTCTCAAGCAGAGGATTTCCGGGCTGGGGAAGAAAAACCCGATCATCGGCCGCTCCAGCGTAATGGAAGATCTGATGCGCCAGATAATAAAGATTTCCCCGACGGACTTTACCGTCACCATTCACGGCAGGTCGGGAACCGGAAAGGAACTGATAGCCCGCGCCATACACGACAACAGCAACCGTGCAGACAAGCCGTTCATAGCGGTCGACATTTCCTCGCTGACCCCTACCCTGATAGAATCCGAGCTCTTCGGGCACGTGCGCGGAGCGTTTACCGGGGCCACCCAGGGCAGGCCCGGGTATTTTTCGATTGCTCACGGTGGGACCCTGTTTCTCGACGAGATTTCCAACATAAACCTCGAACTCCAGGGCAAGCTGCTGAGGGTGCTCGAATCGCGCCGGATACGTCCCGTGGGATCGGAGCAGGAACACGAGGTTGACGTAAGATTGATCGCCGCTACTAACGTGAATCTGCAGGAGCAGGTGGAAAACAAGAGATTCCGAGAGGATCTCTTCTACCGGCTCAACGTGATTCCGATAATGCTGCCGCTGCTGAGTGACAGGAAGGAAGACATTCCTCCCCTGGCCGACTATTTTCTCAGGGAAGCGGTCGCGGAATCGGGAGTGGCGGTAAAGGGTTTCACGACGGGGGCGATGGCCAGGCTCGTATCCTACCACTGGCCCGGCAATGTCAGGGAGTTGAGGAACCTGATTTACAGGCTGGTGGCCACGGTGGACGCGGAGCTTGTCGGCACTGAGCACCTTCCACCGGAAATGAACGATACTTCGGCGGGAGCGCTCGGCAGCGCGATGGAAAAAACGCCCATCAACGCTGCTGAGCTTAAAAAGGTCAAGACGAAGTTGAGGCGGACGATGTATACGGGACTGGAAAAGAAGTTCGTCATCGAAGCGCTCGACCGGGCGGACTGGAACGTCACGCGCGCGGCCGAGCTGGTTGGAATGCTGCGGCCGAATTTCCACGCATTGATGAAAAAATGCGGGATTAAAACGAAAGACAATATCTGAACGGGTCGGACTGTGGGGACGGGGCCGGGACTGCGGGGCGCCGGCTGTTCCTTGTGAGATGTCGTGCCGCTTCGGGCACGAGTTCATTCGTGATGAAGCGCCTCTATGGGGTTGAGTTTCGAAGCCCGCATCGCGGGCCAGAACCCGAAGGTCAATCCGACCGCGGTGCAGAACGCGATTCCAACGAAGGTCCACTCCAGCGGCACATGTGCCGAGAAGTCCGTGACAAGGCTGAGGATGTTGCCTATAGCGAATCCGACCGCGACTCCGATGATCCCGCCGATATTGCAGAGTATTATCGCCTCCAGAAGGAACTGAAGCAGGATATTCCGGCGCCTGGCGCCGAGAGCCTTGCGGATCCCGATCTCCCTGGTGCGTTCGGTGACCGAGACGAGCATGATGTTCATGATGCCGATCCCGGCGACGAGAAGGGCGACGATTCCTATGACGAACGATCCGGCCTTGATTCCGGCGGTCTGCTGGTTGAAGGTTCTTATGTTGCTGTCGTTGGTAAAAATCGTGAAGTCGTCCTCTTCGTGCGGTTTCAACCCGCGTTCCTTGCGCATGACGGCCTTTGTTTCGTCGAGGGCCTGCTGCAGCAGTCCGGGAGTCCTGGCCCTCACCGTGATGTTGACCGAACGGTCGTTTCCGTCGGCGTCGCGAAGGCCGTAGTATTTGATGAATGTCGTGATCGGGATTATCAGGTACTGGTTGAACTGCGCCCCGACCGACGAGCTCTTGTCTTCCAGAACGCCGACGACGGTGAATTTTCTTCCGTCGATCTTGACCGTCTTAAGGAGGGGATCGGTCCATGGAAAGAGCTCCTCCGCCACGCCGTGTCCCAGCAGAACGACGCTGCGGCCCACTTTTATGTCTTCCTGGCTCAGATCCCTGCCGAAGGCCACATAATGAGTGTTGTTGGTCGTGTACTCGGGAGTTCCGCCGCAGATTACGAGGTTGGAGTTGGTCTTCGTTTCCTTATAGGAGGCGGTGTGGTTGAAAATCCACAGCTCGGAACCGACGAGGTCGACGCTTTTCACCTGCTCGCGGATCGCCTTCGCGTGTTCGATCGTCGTGGGCCTTCGCTGCTGGATCTTCCGCTGTTCCTCCTCGCTGATCGGGCCGCCCGCGGCCTGCTTCTGGACCTGGAAGGTCTGCGTGCCGAGAACGCTGATCTCCTTCTCGATCGACGTCTGTATGACGGAGATCCCCGTCATGACGGAAATTATCGACGACACGCCGGCGATGATCCCGACCATCGTGAGAAATGACCGCAGTTTGTGGGCCCTTATCGCGGATATCGCCATTTTCAACGCTTCGAAGAACAAAATCCGATTCCTTTGCCAGTCCGGCGTCCATGAACCCTCCGGTTCACGCGCCGTCCGCCGGCCGTTGCCGGCGAAACCGTTCGAGGCAGAATCTATTCGTACTGCAGCGCGTCTATCGGGTTGAGGCGCGCCGCGCGCAAAGCGGGGAGTATCCCCGACAAGACTCCCACCAGAAAAGACACGAATATCGCCACAAGTATCACGGGAAGCGAGACGGAAGCCGGCATCACCAGCCTGTCTATGATGGCCGCGATGCCGTACGAAAGAACGAGGCCGATCGTTCCGCCGACAAGACATATGAAGCACGATTCCAGAAGGAATTCCGTGAGTATTATCCTGCGTCTTGCGCCGATCGCCTTACGGATGCCGATCTCGCGGGTTCTCTCCGTGACCGAAACGAGCATGATGTTCATCACTCCGATACCCCCGACGAACAGGGAAAAACTCGTGATGATCAAACCGATGAGAACCACCACGCCCATAACGTTGTTATAGGCGTTCATGAGGGTGTCCATGCTGTTTATCGAAAAATCGTCCTCCTCCGTCGGCCCGAGCCCGCGTATCTTCCGCATCTCTCCGATCAGTTCGTACTTGAATTCCTCCAGCGACTCCTGGGCGGGCGCCTTTACCGCGATGTCGAAATCGCGGTTTATATCGCCGTACGCTTTCATGAAGCTGGTCACGGGAACGAATATCCGCCTGTCGAAGTTCGGCCCTCCGAAGAACCCTCCGCTCCCCTGCGTCTCCATGACGCCGATGACGCGGAATGCGTATCGCCCGATCCTGATCTCCTTCTGCAGCGGGTCCGCTCCGCCGAAAAGCTGTTCGCGAATTTCGCTGCCGATGACGCAGACGAATCTGCGGCCGAAGACGTCGCTCGAGCTGAAGAACCTGCCGAACTCGGGCACGCCGCTGGCGACCATCATCTGCTTGTCGGTCGTGCCGACGATTATTATGTTTTCGAGGACCTTCGAACCGAATTTGATGTTCTTCTGCGTGCCGGCCGACGGGTTGACGGCGACAGCTGTCGTCATTTTTGCCGCGAGGTCCTGGCTCTGCCTGTAATCGATCGGGGGCCGGTTGCGGTACCTGAAGAAGTTTCCGGTGATGATCCAGGGCATCCTCGAGACGTACAGCACGTCGGAACCGACGGCCGATATGCTTTCCTTGAAATTGTTCCCCAGCCCGTTGGAGACCGTCATTGTGGTGGCGACAGCCATGATCCCTATGACGATTCCCAGCGTCGTGAGGATCGCCCGGCTCCTGTTGGCCTTCAACGCTCCGGCCGCCACGGCGAACGCTTCCATCAGACTGTACAAAAATGCTCTCATGACCGGTCTTGATCCTCGCTGTTCCCGCCGCCCTCTTCCGCTTTTTCGATCGTCACCGCCATGTCGTTGCGCAGGGTCTGGCTTATGACCCTGTAGCTTCCGGTCACTATCACGGCGCCCTCCTTGATTCCCGAGACGACCTCGATATGGGTATCGCTCTGGATTCCGGTCACGACCTGGACCGCCTTCGCGGAGCCGTTCTCCACGACGAATATCACGGGCACGAAGCCGTCCTTGTCCGGCGTGTATTGCGCCGCCGAAGAGCTGTCTGCCGCGAGGGTCTTTTCCTTCGCGGGGACGGCCTTTTTAAGCTGCTCCGGCGTGCGGACGGTTATGCACTGTATCGGGACGCATAGCGCGTCGCTGCGCGTTTCTATGACTATGTCGGCGCTCGCCGTCATGCCCGGTCTGAGTTCGGTCACAGGATCGATGATGGCGAGCTTGACCTCGAATTCGGTTTTCTGTTCCGCCGATCCGACTCCGCTTATACTGGCGCTGCTCGCGATCTCCCTTACGATACCGTGAAAGACCCTGTCCGGAATCGCATCTATCTCTATCGACGCGCTGTCGCCGAGGCTGATGTTCACGATGTCGTTTTCATCCACGTCGACCAGGGCCTCCATCTGGGTGAGGTCCGAAACGATCATTATGACGTCTTCCTGGAACTGCGATCCGAGGGCGATCTCGCCGACTTCCTTGTTGAGGGTGCTGATGGTGCCGGCCATCGGGGAGAAAATGGTTGTCTTGGAAAGGTTGTCTTTCGCCTGCTTGACGGTGGCCTGGGCCTGCTCCACCAGTTCCTGCGCGGATTGAGACCGCGCCTTTTCGACCTGGACGGCGGAGTATGCCTGGTCGTACGTAGCGCGCGATTCGAGATTCCGGTCGACCAGTTTTCTTATACGATCGAAATCGGTTTCTGCCTTGATCAGTGTCTCCCTTGCGAGGTTGGCGTTGGCCATCACGGAACGAAGGTTCGCCTCCGCCTGCTCGAGCGTCGCGACGTGCATTTCCCGGTCGAGGCGCACAAGGAGATCCCCGTCTTCCACCCAGTCGCCTTCCTTTACGTCGAGGAAGGTGATTTTTGCCGCCACGTCCGCGCTTATCTTGACCTGCGTCTTCGGCTCTATCCTTCCGGTCGCGGTGACCTTTTCGACGATTTCCTGCCTGGCCGCGATGCCGGTCTGAACCGCCGTTTTATGATCATTCTTCCTGCCCGACATGATCACGACGGCGGCCACGATGACTGCAAGTATCGAGACGCCTATGATTATTTTACGTTTTGAAAAAGACATTGCCTCTTCTCCTTGTTCAGCGAACCAGACCGGCCATAAATGACAATGATGTCTATTTTATCAGGATACAACCGTTTCCCGGAACTTATTCAACAGCCTTTATACGTCGTTCTTCGGTAATATGTTGCACGGCAACTTGGCGCCCCGCAGGGTTTTTACGGGGCGATTCGGATCGGCGGGAAGGGCGAAAAAAACGGATATTGTTCTGTTACTCGTATTATGACAAGGTATTACAACTATTTATAAAAAAATGAGCATTGCCCCTTGACATCGTGAAATGATATGGATATATTAGTGTAAACTGGTTTGTGATACAAAGCGTTCGAAATGGCAAAGTAGCATGAAAGGAGAAAACAGTCATGCAAACTTCGGATCGACTCAAAGCAGTGGAAAAACGCGCTTACCGTTCGACTTTCGAGGATGGAATTTACGATATTGTACTCGGCATCATGCTTCTTGTATTCTCCGTAATTCCCGTCATGGAGATGCTCGGACTGAACAGGTTCTACGCCTATCCGTTATTTATCGTCCTTCCGCTGGTTTCCCTTGTCGGGAAGAAGTATATAACGGTTCCGAGGCTGGGAGCGGTCGAATTCGGGCCGAAACGAAAGACGAGGGCACGGCTGCTTGGATGGATATTCGCGGCCGCTCTGTTTCTCATGGCGCCCGTGGTAATCATGGTTTTTGCAGGAGGCATGCAGGAAGGGGCGAGAACGGCCTCGACTCTCTGGATCCTCGCCGGTTCCGCGGCGCTCCCGCTTCTCACAATGGCCGCCTTTTTCATGGATTTTCCACGCATGTACATCTACCTGGCGGTCGTGAGCGGAGCTGTCGTTGAGGTTGAATTTGTCAGCCCCGTCATAGGGAAAATTCCGGGCTGCATCGTGGCTTTCGGCCTGCCCGGCCTTGTGATAACGATATACGGAATTCTGCTGTTCTCGAGATTTGTGAAGAAATACCCCGTGCCCGGCAAGGAGGCTCTCGATGTCAGATAATACGGGATCGGGCGGTCACCAGGCGTCCCAGGTCGACCGGCTCATACATGAACCGGCAAGGTACAACATAATGGCCCTGCTCTACGTGGTCGAGCGCGCGGAATTCCTCTTCATCAAGAACCAGACCGGCCTGACCCCCGGCAATCTCTCGTCGCACCTGGGCAGGCTGGAATCGGCGGGACACCTGAAGATCGAGAAGAAATTCATCGGAAAGACGCCGAGGACGTTCGTCATGCTGACCGGCCCGGGTCGAAAGGCGTTCGAGGAGTACAGGAGCGTGATGAAGGATTTGATGACGAATCCGCCGGTACTGATCGAAGACGGGGAGGACAAGTGAGCGCGACGGCCCGATACTTCGATGCGAATGGATAAAATGCTGGATATCAGCCTGTCCCATGGTACAATGATTCCGTTGAAGGGGCCGGAAAACAAAGGAAGGACAGATGAATCTGAAACATGTCGAGGGAAAGAACAAGGGGCATATCATGCTGTACGCGCTGAGCACGTGCGTTTGGTGCAAGAAGACAAAGGCTCTTTTCGACGAACTGGGTCTCGATTATTATTATACCGACGTCGATCTCGAGGATGAATCGGAGCAGGCGGCGCTGCGTGAAGAGATCAGGAAATGGAATCGGAGCTGCTCCTTTCCGACGATCGTGATCGACGACAAGGAATGCATTCCCGGTTACGAGCCGATCAATATAAAGAAGCTGGCGGCCAGATGAGCGAAACAGGCGAAGTCACATCCGAAGAGATAGACGCCCTGCGTTCCAGGCTGGACATGGAAGCTGAGAGATCGGGATATCATCTCAACCCCGATCCCTCTTTCACCCGTGAACTGGTCAGGGGCCTGATAGTCAACGAAAGAAGGTACGGCTACAGGGCGTGCCCATGCAGGCTCGCGTCAGGGAAAATGGATGAGGACCTCGATATGATATGTCCCTGTGATTACAGGGATCCGGACCTCGACGAATTCGGAACATGTTATTGCTGTCTTTATCTGTCCCGGGCGATGATCGAAGGAGGCGGCGAGCCCTCTTCGATACCGGAAAGGCGCCCGGCGCCCGGGTCGCGGGCGCCGGAGGGTGAAATGAAGAAAATCGAGAACGCCGGCGACGGCGGGAAGCCCGGGCCGGGACTTCCCGTTTGGCGGTGCAGGGTCTGCGGTTATCTCTGCGGAAGGGATAACCCTCCGGAGGTCTGCCCGATATGCAAGGCCGGCAGGGAGAGATTCGAAAGGTTCATGTAAAAGAGAACCTTTCAGTCGGGCAACCCCTTCCTGTAAACTGATAGTCAATATTATTGCCCAGGCACGTTCCACAAAAATGTTAAGATTTTCACAGGTCATGCCCGGTACGAGTATTCGTACATCTCCGAAATATCGGGTTCTTCCTGTAACGGGACTGGCACAAACCTTTCCCGATGGTAGTCCGCATTGCCTTTAATAATAAAGCATTGCAAGTATCTCATGGCAGGCTATAGGGGATGGTATGTCTCCTGCAATCCTGATGCCGGGTCAGGGGTAACGAGGAACCGTCAGGCCGGATACGGAGTGAAAGGAGCAAAGGAATGGGCAAGTCAGTGTGGGCAAGCTGTCCTTGTTGCAAGGCGGAGATAGAGATATATGAAGGAAAGTGGACGCTTGTATGTTGTTGCGGGCACATGCTATACCTTGGTCCGGCGCCGATAAGGCTCCAGTTTCTGGGCAAATTCGAGTATCCAATGGAAGGACTCATGGTGTAATTATATCTTAACGATAATCACCGTGACATGCGGTGTT
>JBFYZH010000145.1:0-9227 GCA_041309605.1 Candidatus Krumholzibacteriota bacterium | reverse complement strand
CCGGGAAGACGACGGAAGAGAAGATGAAGATCACCAGGGAACACCGGATGAAACAATATAACAAGGCGGTCGACGCCGCCTATCAGCGCCGCGGCTGGACAAGTAACGGCGTGCCGACCATAGCGCGGCTCAAGCAGCTAGGCATCGACCTTCCGGAACTGGTCGATATCATAAAGGGCGATCAATAATTACCGCCGCAGCATCAAGGCGGGCCGGCCCGGGCGGGCGGACCGGCTGTTCCGGATTTCCTCCGGCACCGCGCCGGCCCCGGGTCAGCGAATGAGGGGACTAAAAAAATGACCGGCATATTCGAAAAGAACGTCCCCGGATCGACGGAAATACTCCGAAGATCGACCGTCGGGATAGCCGGCTGCGGAGGAACAGGCTCCAACGCCGCCGTCGCCCTCGCCAGGGCCGGAGTCGGGCATCTCATCCTTGCGGACAACGACGCGGTGGAAAGGTCCAATCTCAACAGGCAGTGCTATTTCCTGCGGGACGTGGGCAAAGTGAAGGTCGAGGCTCTCGCGTCGCTGATATCCGACATCGACTGCGGCGTCGATATCGAGGCGTACAGGATAGAACTCACCCCCGGCAACGTCGCGACGGTGTTCGCCGGAGCAGATCTTCTGATCGAAGCCTTCGACAGGGCGGAAAGCAAACGCTGGCTGATCGAATCGTGGTGTACCTCCTTCCCGGACCGGCCTATCGTCGGAGCGAGCGGCCTTTCGGGGATAGGGAGGAGTTCGGAGATATTCGTAAGATCGTCGGGCAATATTCACATCGTGGGCGACGAGAAGACGAGCATGGAAATCGGGCTCTGTTCGGCGCGCGTGGGCCTTGTGGCGAATATGCAGGCCAACGTCGCCATCGCCGTTCTGACGGGCCTGGAGATATAAGCGATGATAACGATCAACGACAGGGACAGGATCGAATGGAAAGAGGGGATGACCGTCGAGAACCTGATGAACGAGATGGAATACGACTACGCCCTCATCACCGTCACCGTGGACGGCAGCCTCGTGCCGGAAGACGACTATGGGAACTTCCTTTTAAAGGACGATTCGAAGGTGGTTGTCTTTCACCTCGCCCACGGAGGGTAGGATCGCGGCCCCGGCATCACCAGGAAATCCTTCTTCCCGCCATTACGCCGGCCCGGCGCGGTGAAGGCCCGGCGGCCGGGTCCGGTTTCCCTTTCGATCCAAGCCGTCATCGTTCCTTCCCGTCCCGGACGAGCCTCTTTCCGAGCCCTATGACGTTGTCGCTGGAATACCCGAGATGTTCGTAAAACCGCGTGACCTCAAGATTCGAGGTGCGCACCTGCAGATTGATCTTCGGGCACCCCTTCTCCCCGATTTCTTTTTCGACGGCCTCCATTATCATCCTGCCGTATCCCCTGCCGCGATGGGAAGGCGCCACAGCCAGGTAGTTTATCCACCCCCTGTGGCCCTCGTAACCTCCCATGACCGTCGCGATGATCCTGCCAGCTGAAGATCCTTCCGACCCGACCCCGACCATGAAGAGATCCGGATCGACCAGGAGCTTTCTGTCGATATCCAGGCAAGGGTCGTTCCACGGGACGACAAGACCGCAATCCCGCCAGAGGGCAATCACCTCTTCCCTGTCCTTTTCGATGAACGGGCGGATGAGCACGATCAATCACGCTTCCCCGAAAATACCTTATCAAGAATCGGCCCGACGGGGCCTATGCCGGCCTCGTCGGCGAGAGTCACCGCGCCCTGTCGACAAGAAACCCGAGGTCGTTGAACTCGTGCCCGACCGGGTACCAGGCGATTTTTTTCGGTTCGCCCGCCGCCGGGGCTGGATCCCCCGCCGCCGAAGCGGCGGGAAGACCCGTTGACCGTATTTATATCAGACCCCTCTTGGTCAGAAGCGGCTCGATGCCCGGTTCCGATCCGCGGAACCTTACATAGAGAGCCATCGGATCCTCCGAGCCGCCCTTCGAGAGGATGTTTTCCCTGAACGATTTCGCCAGATCCCGGTTGAAGATGTCACCCGTCTCCTTGAAGGCCTGGAAAGCGTCCGCGTCGAGCACTTCGGCCCACATGTAGCTGAAATACCCCGCATCGTAACCGCCCGAGAAGATATGCCTGAAATAGGTGCTCCTGTACCTCGACACTATCTCGGGGATCAGGCCGATCCTTCCGAGGCAGGCGTTCTCGAACGAAACCGCGTCCTGTTCCACGGGCTCGGTCAGCGTGTGCCAGTCCATATCGAGATACGATGCGGCGAGGTATTCGGTCGTTTCGAATCCCTGGTTGAACTTGCTCGAATTCTTTATCTTGGCGACGAGTTCTTCGGGGATCACCTCGCCCGTCTTGTAATGCCTCGCGTACATCGCGAGCACTTCGGGTTCGCCGGCCCAGTTCTCCATTATCTGCGACGGAAGCTCCACGAAATCGGTGGCGACTTCGGTCCCGCAGACCGAAGGATACGTACAGTTCGAGAGCAGAGCGTGAAGGCCGTGGCCGAATTCGTGGAAAAGCGTCTCCACGTCGTCCCATGTCAGAAGCGCCGGCAAATCCCCGGCGGGTTTCTGGAAATTACCGACATTCGTGACGACCGGGGTTATGTTCTTTCCGCCTACCTTCATCTGGTCGCGGAAAGAGCCGCTCCAGGCGCCGCCCCTCTTGCTTTCCCTCGGGAAATAATCGGTATATAGCACCCCGACGTGCCTGCCGTCCGCCTCGCTCACTTCGAAGACCCTGACATCCGGATGGTATTTTGGTATATCGGTTCTTTCCTTGAAGGTCAGGCCCCACAGCCTGCCCGCCACCGCGAAGGCGCCGTCGATCACGTTCTCCAGAACGAAATAAGGCTTCATCATCTCCTCGTCGAGATCGTATTTCGCCTTCTTCACCTTCTCGGCGTAGTACCACCAGTCCCAGCTGGCCAGTTTGAAGCCGCCCTTTTCGGCGTCTATCATCTCCTGAAGCGCCGCGGCCTCTTCCTTCGCCTTGGCCAGCGACGGCGCCCACAGCTTGTCGAGAAATCCGTAAACGTTTCCGGGATTCCTGGCCATGCCCTCTTCCAGGACGAAGTCCGCGTGAGTCCTGTACCCGAGCAGGTTCGCCTTGCCGACGAGCAGGGCGGCTATCCTCGACAGGACCTTCTTATTGTCCAGTTCGTCGTTGTTGTCGCCCATGCGGGTGTACGCCATGTAAATCTTTTCCCTCAATTCGCGTTTTTCCGAATACTGGAGGAAAGGAAGCATGCTGGGCTTTTGTATCGTGAATAACCACTTTCCGGAATGTCCGCGCTGCGCAGCCAGTTCCGCCGCGCCCTCCCTCACCACGTCGGGAAGCCCGGCAAGATCCACCTCGTTTTCTATTATCAGCTCGAACCTGTTCGTCTCCTTGAGGACGTTCTCTCCGAACTGCAGCGAAAGGGTGGAGAGTTCCTTGTTGATCGCCCTGAGTTTTTCCTTGTCTTCGGCGTTCAGGTTCGCTCCGCCCCGGACGAAATCCCGGTAATAATTGTCGAGAACCCTTTCCTGTTCGACGTTCAGACCGAGGCCGGCCTTCTTTTCGTGGACAGCCTTGATTCTCCCGAACAGTTTTTCGTTGAGAGCCACGTTATCGGCGTGCTCTGCGAGCATGGGCGTTATTTCCCTGGCTATGGCCTGCATCTGTTCGTTGGTGTTCGCCCCGTTGAGGGCGAAAAAGACGTTGTTCACCTTTGTCAACAAATCGCCCGAATATTCGATTGCTTCTATCGTATTGACAAAAGTCGCCTCCTGCGTGCTGCCGGCGATCTTCGCGATCTCCTCGTCATGAAGCCTTATCGCCTCGCGGAAAGCGGGGAGGTAATGCTCCTCCTTTATCAAATCGAAGGGCGGCACGCCGAATGGAGTCTTGTACTCGGACAGAAGGGGGTTCTGCACAGCCTGCGAACATGACAGGACCGCCAGCAGCGCGGTCGCCGGAACAATTAATGAACGTCTCATCGACCAGCTCCTTTGTAAAGCCATACGGCGACTAATAGGCCCGGAAAACAACCGGCTGATTGTAGACCAGCGGCCTTAGCGAATCAACTGTTTTAAGGCATATTCAATGAAATCGCACGGGAACTGCGCGACTTGCAGCGCGGGCAGAAAAGGAAATTATCCGTCAGATCTCCCATTGAAAACGATAGCGGCAGACCTTTCCGCCTTTTGCCCTGCACTCCTCCTCGACACCTGAGACATTTCTCGCTCCGCACATCCTCAGGGCTTCTTCATACCATCCTATCACGGTAAGACAGTCTGGTTCGGAAAAGGTCTCCGCGTCGTAGGTGGTCAATACCCCCGAATCCGGTCCCGTTTCCCTGTATTCACGGTGTCCCGTGTCGTAATAGAACTTGTAAATGATCCCGGACTTCTTCATAAACGCCTGTGGATCGCCGGGAGTCACAAATGTCCTGTGGACCCTGGTAAGGCTCCTCTTCGCCGAGGTCACTCCGATCTGCTTGAATATCGAACTCTCCCCTCCACCGAGGACATCCACGATGGCCTTGTCAAGCCTGCGGCCGACTTCGAACGGATACCATTTGGCGGTCAGGATGATATCTCCGAGGATTTCCTGATCTTCCCCGGGCAACGAACCCACGACCCTGGTCCAGGCCTCTTCGCCGAAGTGCTCCAAAACGAATTCCTTCCTGGAATGAAAGATCAGTCCTTTGATCTCCATCGATACTCCCCCCGCGATTGTCGTTTTTCCCGGCACTACGCATCAAACCGTCGATAAAAACATTTTCCGACAACCCGGCCTTTTATTCAAGAAGAAAGAGGGCCCCGGCCGCGGCGCGGGCTTTTTCCCCGCACAATCGGCGTCGATCGCCGGATGCGGCGATTAATCGCCGCTCGTGACCGTGCCGCGTGGCCGGATTATTTCCAGAGGCAGAGCGAGAACCCTCCCATCGCGAACCATCCGCTGAAATCGAGATCGATCGGAGGCTTGTCCTCCAGAATATCGAGGATCCATTCTTCGCCGGCCCCGTCCTTCAAGGTTCTCGTCCCGTAATGTCTGTAACCCGTCCCGGCAAAGATTGAAAAGGGGCCGGCGATCTCGGCTTTCAACCCGGCGGATAAGGAAAATCCAGGTCCCCAGGCGGAAAAATCGTAACTATCCGAATCGTATCCCGCGTAATCCACGTCGAGGGAGATCGTCCCGTAACACAGCGCGAACGAACCTCCAAGGAAGACACGCACGCGCCGGCATGGCGGCGCGGCCGGAAGATAATATTTGAGCCGCAACTCCACGGCGATCATCGAAGCTTTCATCTCCGAATCGATATCAAGTACAACCGGCCCTTCGATGGTATCGATGACATGTTTCCCATCGTGATCGGCCGAGCCGGCGAGCCAGGTCAGCCCGAGTCCGAAAGCCAGATCGGGGAGAACAAAATACCCGGCCCCCGCGGAGAAGCCGGGACCGCCCTGAATCCCGTCGCTGAAAACATCGAGCTGCCTGCCGACCTTTTCGATATAATCGTCGTTCAGGGACGACATGTCGTATTTCCCCCATCCGCCTCCGACTTCGAATTCAAAGGCCGCCTGCCCGCCGCCGCCCGGGGAAAAAGCGAAGGACGCCGAAGGAATCATCAGGATCGCGGCAATCAGTGCCACCCGGGCTATGAATCCGATGGAATGGTTATGGACAAACATGGTCTGCCTGCCTTTCTGCCGCCTCGACATTTCCTGAATCGCCATCAAGTCGCATGTTGGAAAGTATACCGGAAAAACCACTATCCTGAATATATAAATACCGGTTCCCTAATACCAGTATCCCTGGTAACAGTATCCGCCCGAAAATAGACCTAACGGAAAGCCGCGGTTATGCCGATAAATACCTGTCGGGCAGATTGCACAATCCACGGGGGTACCGGTGAACAGAAACGCCAGAATCGCATTATCGATTATCCCGGTCCTGCTGTTCGTTCTGGCCTCATGCGGCATTGAACAGCCTCAGGCCCCGTCATGGGTTCTTCCGTTGACAGTGCCGCTGGTCGACCATCATTACGACATGCCTGAGATCGTCGACCGGTTATCCGAGGACGCCCTTTCAATCGACTCGACCGGAGCCGTATTTTTCACCATCGAAGAGGAAATGGACGAACTGGAGATCGACGCCGGCCTGACCGTGGCGGGATCGTCGAGCGGCTACGAAGAGGAACTCGGGATAATCTCGATCGAAAAACCCGATTCCCTATCCAGGCGCATCGACCTCGCCGACCGGATCGGGCAAGCCGGCGCCATACCGGCCATGTCGCTCGATATGACGGGTCCGTTCCCCATTATTGCCGAGATCGAAAGAGCCGTCATTTCCAGCGGCACGATGACGATCAGCGTGACCAATAATTTCGGGCTGCCCCTGGACAGCCTTGCCGTAACGATCCTCGACGACGGGCTCGGAACCGGGATAGGATCGATAACGCTGGACGGGGGGCTGGAGAAGGGGGAAACCGGCGCAGGCACGATCGTCCTGGACGGCAGGACGATATCCAACGCCCTGTCGTTCGATCTCAGGATGCATACGCCGGGCGATTCGCTCGACACACTGGAGGACAAGCATCTCATCGTGGAAGCGGGATTCCTCGAAGGCGTCACGGTATCGGAGGCGACCGCGCGGATACCGGCGCAGACGAAGTCATACGCCGAAAATGTGACGCTCGAAAATGAAAACGCCATTTCGTCGGCATCGATCAGCGGCGGCAGCCTTTCGATCGAAATGACGAACGGTTCGAATCTCGCGGCCGACATCGAAATTTTAGTGGACCGGCTCACCTTCGCCGGCTCCCCGCTGCGCTTCGCCGTGCCTCTGGCAGCCCGAGGGACGGCGCGCGTGACGCGCGACCTCGCGGGATTCACCCTGGTTCCGCTGGCCGGCCATGAAGGTACGGCCGTCTCCGTCTCCATGCGGGCCGGCTTCCCTGGAAGCGGCGAATTTTTCGCCGAGATCGATTCGCGCGACCGGTTTGCCTTCGTCCTGGAGACGACAGGGCTGGAACTCTCCTCGATGGCCGGAGTGATCGTTCCGCATGAATTCAGGCTCGACACGGTATCGGCCGACATCGACATACCGGACGGTTTCGAAAATTTCTCGCTTACGGGAGCCTCGCTGACGATGGAAATCGCCAGCACGGTCGGGTTTCCCGGAACGGTGGAACTGCGCCTCGAAACGGGAGACGGAAAAAGACTCGACATCCCGGCGGATATCCCCGCCGCGTCGGGCGAAATCCCGTCCATATCGATAATATCCAGGAACGATCTCGCGGACCTTCTCTGCCCCATACCGTCCGCCATCTTCATCAGCGGCACGGCCGTTTTGGGAAATGGAACGTCGGCCGGCGAAGTTTCCGGGGACGATCGCGTAAGCGCGGGGGTGTCGATCGTCTCTCCGCTGGAAATGTCGATCGGGCAGACATGGTTCGAGTCCGATGTAAACAGGGCCGATATATGGGAAGAGGAGATATCGGATGCCACCGATCGCATGGAAGAGGCGTCGGTGCATATAGCCATAGACAACCACCTCCCTATCGACGTGTCCATGACGGTCTTCATCGGCAGCGATTCGCTTTCCCTATTCAGCTCTCCGCCGCTTGTGATAGGCCCGATTGAAGTGGCATCAGGCACGGTGGGGGATAACGGGCTGGTCACCTCGCCCGAGAGCACGTTCCACACCTTTCAGCTCTCCCGCGAGGAACTTCAGATATTCGACTACAGGACGCTGTTCGTCGGGCAACTCGTCGGTTTCCCGGGGACGGACGGGGAAACGGTAAGGATCGTCTCCACCGATTATGTCGATCTCGAGGTTTACATGACGGTCAGGCTGCGGATCGGCGGGGAGTGAACGGACAGATGAACATGAAAAACACGGCCGCGATATCGATCTTTCTCGTCATTCTCGCCGCGGGGCATGATATACGTTCAGCCGCGTGGAACGACGCGAGAAGCATCGCCATGGCCGGCAGTTATACGGCGGTCGCGAGAGGGTGCAATTCCATAGGGTTCAATCCCGCCAACCTGGGGCTCTCCGACCGGCCGCGGTTTCAGCTGCAGTTGCTGGCCGCCGGCTCGTCGATAAACAACAACGCCTTCTCGCTGGAGGATTACTCGAGGTATAACGGGGCCGACCTTTCCGAGGCGGACCGACGCGACATTCTTTCCATGATCCCTTCGGACGGCCTGGAATTCAGGGGGACCGCCGCCGTCTCCACCCTGTCTCTCGCGGCGGGGCCGCTCGTGATCTCCGCCACGGGGGAAGGGGCGGCGACCGGAAATCTCCCCAGGGAAATCGTCGAACTGGCCTTTTTCGGAAACACCATGGGCGAGACGATATCCACCGGACTTGCCGAAGGCGAGGCGCTGGCCCACGCCGATCTTAATCTCGCTTATGGATACCGATTCGGAAAATACGGCTGGGGGGAATTGACGGCGGGGATCAATCTGAAATATATATACGGCATCGCCTGCATCGACGTCAGCAGGTCCGGGACATCCCTTACCACGTCGAGCGGGGGAATCGACGCCGACGGATCGGTCCAAATCCGTTCCTCCACAGGAGGAAGAGGAATGGGACTTGATGCGGGAATCGCGGCGAAGGTCGGGGAGAAATGGACCCTTTCCGCCGGTATCAGGAACGCGGCTTCTACGATAAAATGGACCCGGGAAACTAAAATAACCGAATACCTTTTCACGGTGGAAGCGCTGAACGCAGAGACCGCCGGGGATTCGACGACCATAGTCTCGGAGGAAATCGAACGGCCCGTCGATTCGTTCAATTCGTCGCTCGCCCCGCAGATCAGCCTGGGAGCCGCGCGTCTCTGCGGCGACTTCCTGATGTCCGCCGACCTTAAACTCGGGCTGAAGGAAGGTGCCGGAATATCGACGAAACCGCAAACTGCCCTCGGCGCCGAATACAAAGGCATCGGTTTTCTGCCTCTTCGCGCGGGAATCTCCCATGGAGGTTTCCACGGCACCTCGATGGGGCTTGGATTCGGCCTGATGTTGTCGGCCTTCCATATCGATTTCGCGTGGGCCTCCTCTGGCACGCTGCTTCCGTCGCTGCACGACGGGTTCTCGCTCGCCGTTTCGTCCGGACTGGATTTCGATGGAAAGGACGGAAATGGCGCGGAGGATCCCGGAAAGGACTGACGGGGCGGCCGCCTTCGACGGCGCCGGTTTCAATCCGCGTTAAAAAGACCGGCCCGTTCCGGATGCCGAATCCGGA
>JBFYZH010000144.1:0-3640 GCA_041309605.1 Candidatus Krumholzibacteriota bacterium | reverse complement strand
CGCGCGCACAGGTAGACGTCGAGCTTAAGAGGAGGCATGATGTCGTACCCCGCCTCGCCGATACGGTAAAAGGATTCGCGTTGCACGAAAAACAAGTTCTCGAAAACCTGGCCAAGGCGAGGACCGAGGCCATGCGCGCGACTTCGATTCCCGGCAGAATCGTTTCGGAAAAGGATCTTTCATCCGCGATCGTCTCCCTGTTCGCAGTCGCGGAGGGATATCCCGACCTGAAAGCCGACGGTAATTTTTTAAGACTTCACGATGAACTCGCCAGGATCGAGGATCGAATACGATTCTCCCGGCAGTTCTACAACGACTCGGTCATGCGCTATAACACGCTTATAAGCATTTTCCCCAACAACGGGCTTGCCGTACTGCTGCGCTTCGGGAATGAACCTTACTTCGATATCGATGCGGGACCGGCTCAGCCGACCGGTCACCCCGTGGTGTAATCTAATGATACCGCCGCCGTCGCCTGCCTGCTGATGTCCGCCAAAACCCCTTTGCAGGCTTGCACGATCAGGTCCGCAAATGTATATTCAACTCAACCACGCCTTCGGTCACGTCAAATCGCTTCTTACCCGTCGGAGGTAGCTATGTATAAAATCCGCCGTAACCCATGTCAGGTGATAATCCCTGCATTGATCCTCTTTCTGAGCGGTTGCGCCTCTCCCGGGACCGATACCGCCTCGGATGGGTTCCCCGTTCTGAAAGGAGAATATTTGGGGCAGATCCTGCCGGGCGCCGGGCCCGAGCTTTTCGCTCCAGGAATAGTATCGACCGGGCTTTTTACTCGTGATATAGCCATGACTCCTGACGGCAGGGAGATCTACTTTACCACAGTCATCGGAAGATACAGGATAACTCAGATCCTTTTCACCAGGTGCGTTGACGGCATATGGACCAGGCCTGAAATAGCCCCGTTCTCCGGCAATCCCGATTGCATGGACGCGGAGCCTTTCATCACTCCGGACGGCAAACGACTCCTTTTTCTCTCGAACAGACCCGACACGGCCGGCGGCGTGCCGGCAGGCAACCAGGATATCTGGGCAGTCGACAGGTCCGGAAACGGCTGGAGCGCGCCTTACAATTTCGGCCCGCCCGTCAATACCCCGGCCCCGGAATTCTTCCCGTCCGTGACGAGGGACGGCACCGTCTATTTCACCAGGTCCGAGGGCGTAAACAGCTACATCTTCCGCTCCCGCATGTTGGACGGAAAGCTCTCTGAACCTGAAAAACTTCCGGCACAGGTCAATTCCACGAACAACCAGTACAACGCGTTTATAGCTCCGGATGAAAATTACATGATCTCGTGCGTCGCGGGCAGGGAAGACTGCCTCGGCGGCGATGACTATTATATCAGTTTCAGGAGTGCCGACGACAGCTGGACCGGCCCGATCAACATGGGCGACAAGATCAACACTCCGGAAGCGATGGAACACTCCCCTTACGTTTCCCCCGACGGAAAATATTTCTTTTTCATGTCGGCAAGGATCGGCGGCGCATTCGAATATAAAGACGGGAAACTTACACGCGATCTGATGCTGAAGATGCACCGTGAACCGGGTGGCGGGCTGCCCGGTATCTACTGGATGGACGCATCCTTTATCGAAGGCCTGAGACCCTGACGGCACGCATTGCCGGGCATGTCGCGGAGCATGTGGATCCCGGCTTGTCCGGCAGCGTATCATCGGAAAGTGAACGGCGCATAGTTTGCGAGGAACTTTTTCGTACCGTGTCCGGTGAAATGCACGGAAATCTTCATCGCGCTGCCGCTCCCCTCGACACTCTTTATCGTCCCTTCGCCATACGAAGGGTGAAAGACAAGAGCCCCGATCCTGTACCTGCTGTCGGATCTGACGGTTCTTTCGCCGGCATCATCCGTCAATGGCGATGCATCGAACTCCCTGAAGATATCTTCGTGGATCACCCGCTTTTGTGACAGTCCCGAAGAAATACAGCATCTTTCCGGTATTTCTTCAAGAAAACGTGACGGGCGGTTTCCCTTCCAGTTGCCGAACTGCAGCCGGCTCGATGCGCATAAAAGAAACAACAGCTCCCTTGCGCGTGTCATCCCGACGTAAAAAAGTCTTCTTTCTTCCTCCAGTTCCTGATCGCTATCCAGGGAGGAGTAATGCGGAAGCAACCCCTCCTCGATGCCGGTTATGAAAATCGCGCGGAATTCAAGACCCTTCGAATTATGCAGCGTCATCATTGCGATCTTTTCCTCGCCCTTAAGCGAATCCACGTCGCTGATCAGCGATATCTCCTCCAGAAAGGCGGCAAGCGAAGGATCCTGCGAGTTCGCCGAAAACCTGCGCGTTTCGTTGAGGAGTTCCTCGATATTCTCGAGCCTGACCTGTTCAGTCCCGGGGTCTTCCTTGAGAAAGTCCCTGTAGGATATCAAATCAATGGCCGAAGAAAGCACGTCGTAGGCGGTTTCCTTCATCGCCTTCAATTCGAGCGAGGCCAGAAGCTTCGAAAAGGATTCGATCCTGTCGCGGTTGGATGTAGAAAATCCTTCAAGAAGTCCGGGCTCTCTAATGGTGGACAGGAGGTTATTTTCATCCGCCGCCTCCTCCAGTTTCTCCAGCGTGATCTTGCCGATGCCCCTGCGCGGAACGTTAATGACCCGCCTGAAATTGACGTCATCATCAGGATTGTTGACGAGCTTGAGATATCCCAGAAGGTCCCTGATCTCCCTTCTTTCGTAAAACCTCACGCCCCCGATGATCTGGTATGGAAGTCCGCCCCTGATCATGGCCGCTTCAAGAGCCCTGGATTGAGCGTGCGTCCTGTAGAGGATCGCTATTTCGCTTCTGCTGTATCCGTTCCTGATGAGCGACATTATCGATTCTCTCACCGATGAGGCTTCCGAGCCGTCGTCTTCGCAATAGCACAATCCGATCGGGTCACCGGCTCCCTTCCGTGACCATAGTTTCTTTCCCTTCCTGTCCAGGTTGTTGGCTATCAGGGCGTTCGATGCTTCGAGTATATTGTTCGTCGACCTGTAATTCTCTTCCAGCCTGATTATCATTGTGTCTGCGTACAGTCTGTCGAAATGAAGGATATTTTCAATCGTCGCCCCCCTCCAGCCGTAAATCGCCTGATCCTCGTCCCCAACGACAAAAAGATTACCGTGCATCGATGCCAGCATGTCTATCATGACCATCTGAATCGTATTTGTATCCTGGAATTCGTCCACGAGCACATATTTGAATTGCCTCGCGTACCTCTCTTTTATCCTGGGATGCGCGGTGAAGAGTTCAACCACTCTTGTTATCAGATCGTCGAAATCGAAGGAATTGCATTTCTTCAACTCGCCGCAATAGCGCCGGTAAACATCGGCCTGGAGTTCCTCCACCGCGTCCATCGCTTTTTCCAGCGCTTCCTCCGGGGTCACGAGAGCGTTTTTCCACCTTGAAATGCGGTTTCTGAGAATGGACGGCGGATATTCGTCGAGCTTCCACCCCTTCTTCTTGATTATATCCTTTATGAGATTCAACGAATCGTCCTCGTCATAGATGGCGAAGTCGTTCCTGAACCCGATGTTCGAGGCTTCACGTCGCAGGATCTTCAAACCTGTCGAATGGAAGGTGCCGACCCAGAAGGGAAGTTTTCCCAGCCCCATGGATTTCTC
>JBFYZH010000143.1:0-7072 GCA_041309605.1 Candidatus Krumholzibacteriota bacterium | reverse complement strand
TCTTCCCGTCCAGAGCAAGTTCACGGAAACAGATTCGGCAGATTCCGTATCTTCTCATGTACGCCCTGGACCTTCCACACCGCCAGCAGCGATGGTAGGTCCTGACCTTGAATTTTGGCGTCCTCTTCGCCTTCGCTATCAAACACTTCTTGGCCACGGAGCCTCCTCTTTTCTTACTGGTCCTTCTTCAGCGGCATGCCCAGGAGCATTATAAGTTCCCGGGCCTCTTCGTCCGTCTTCGCCGAAGTCACGATGGTTATATCCATTCCCATGATCCTGAGGATCTTGTCGTAATCGATCTCCGGGAATATCGTCTGTTCCTTGACGCCGAAAGTGTAGTTTCCGCTGCCGTCGAAACTCCTGGGATTAAGGCCCCGGAAATCCCTGATTCGGGGGATGGCGACGTTCACCAGACGATCGAAGAATTCGTTCATCATGTCCCCCCGCAGGGTAACCGACGCTCCGACAGGCATTCCTTCGCGGAGCTTGAACCCGGCTATGGCCTTTCTCGAGCGGTTGACAGTCGGCGCCTGCCCTGTTATGGCCGCCAGGTCCTTTACGGCCGCCTCGACGATCTTGGCGTCCTGGATTCCTTCCCCCACGCCCATGTTGACCACGATCTTCTTGAGCCGGGGTATCTCCATGACGTTCTTGTATCCGAATTTTTTCCGCATTTCGGGTATGACCTTCTCGTCATAGAGCTTTTTCGTGTTCGTAATATTCTTCTTTTCAGCCATTTCCTTCACCATTCGGATCCGGGCCCTCGAGCTCCGATCCTGTTTAGCATATGCAAAAAGTCCTAATCGTCGTCGCCCAGGGTCTCGTTGCACTTCTTGCATCTGCGAACCTTGCGGCCGTCCGCCAGCTTTGCCATCGCCGTTTTCGCGGGCTTGTTGCATTTCGGGCATACGAGAATCACGTTGGAAACGCTTACAGGAGCTTCCTTTTCGATGATCCCGCCCTGCTGTCCCTGACCCGCCTGGCGCGTGTGCCGCTTGATTAGCTTGACTTTTTCGACGATGACCCTGCCGGTTTCGGGAATGACCTTCAGAACTTTTCCCTCGAGACCCTTCGAGTCACCCGCGATCACTTTCACCGTATCGTTCTTTTTAATCCTCATCTCGTCTTCCGTTCGATATCTAGATGACCTCGGGAGCCAGGGATACTATCTTCATGAACTGCTTTTCCCTGAGCTCTCTCGCCACGGGACCGAATATCCTCGTACCGATCGGTTCCCGCTGTTCATTTATTATGACGGCCGCGTTCTGGTCGAACCGGATGTAGCTGCCGTCCCTGCGCCGCGTTTCCTTTTTCGTGCGCACTACGACGCAATTCACCACCTGGCCTTTTTTTACGGTGCCGCCGGGTATCGCCACCCTGACCGAGGCGCTGATGATGTCGCCGATCCTCGCGTAGCGTTTCCTGGAGCCTCCGATTACCTTGATACATCGTATGCTTTTCGCTCCGGAATTGTCCGCGACAGTCAGATTCGTCTGCATTTGGATCATTGTCGTTTCTCCTACTGTGCCCTCTCCATTACTTCGATGACCCGCCAGCGCTTGAATTTGCTGAGCGGCCTTGTCGACATAACCTTGACCTTGTCTCCGATATGGCAATCATTCTTTTCGTCGTGAGCCCATATCTTCGACGTTTTCTTCACGATCTTCTTGTAACGCGGATGACTGAACGTCCGCTTGATGGACACCGTGACCGTCTTGTCCATCTTGTCGCTGACAACCCACCCTATCAGGGTCTTTCTGGGTTTTCTCTCTTCCATCGTTTCTCCTCGTCGATCTGCCGGCGGTCCCGGCGCCGCCCTTCCGGCCCCCCGGAAAAGGCCCGTTAATGTCAGGCACTCTTTCCGGCTTCAGTGAGCTTCTCTTTGATAACGGTCTTCACCCTGGCGAGTTCCCGTCTCGTGTTGCGCACCTGCAGCGGGTTGTCGAGGCGCTTGATCGAAAGCTGTATCCTGTTTCTGGCAAGCTCTTCGCCCAGATCCTCTTCGCGGAGCTTCAACTCGTCCAGTGTCATCTCTCTAAGTTCAACGGATTTCATATTTCAACCATCCAGATCTTTACTGTCCGCGCCCGGTGCGGCGCCTCTGTTAACCGACGACTTTTCCCGTGGCAATTCGCCGGACGAACTTTGTTTTTATGGGCAACTTGGACGAAGCGAGTTCCATCGCTCTTTTCGCGACCGTCAGGTCCACTCCCTCGAGTTCGAACATGATCCGGCCGGGCTTTACGACAGCCACCCAGTACTCCGGAGCGCCCTTGCCCTTGCCCATCCTGGTCTCCGCCGGCTTGACCGTCACCGGTTTGTCGGGGAAGATGCGGATCCAGAGTTTGCCCTGCCTCTTGATGTGACGCATGATGGCCACGCGGGCCGCCTCTATCTGCCTGTTGGTGATCCACGCCGGCGCTTCGGCCTGCAGACCGTATTCTCCAAAATCGATCTGCGAACCGCGGTGCGCCGCGCCGGCCATCCGGCCTCTCTGCTGCTTTCTGTATTTTGTACGTTTCGGCATCAACATATGCAATCAACCTCTCTCGCGATTCGCCTAGCGCTGGTTACGCCCCGTTTCATCGGCCACGATCTCGCTCATCTGACGCCTGAAATCCTTCGGGAAAAGCTCTCCTTTATATATCCATACCTTCACGCCGACAGCTCCATATGTCGTAAACGCGGTGGCCCTTGCATAATCGATATCGGCACGAAGAGTGTGCAGGGGAACCCTGCCTTCCATGTAACCCTCGACCCTCGACATCTCCGCCCCCCCGAGCCTTCCCGAGGTCTTCACCTTGATACCCTCGGCGCCCATTCTCATCGCGGATCCTATGGCCTTCTTCATCGCGCGGCGGAACGAAACCCTCTGTTCGAGCTGCCCGGCGATATGTTCGGCCACGAGCTGGGCGTTGAGTTCGGGTCTTTTCACTTCCTTGATGTCGATGCTGACTTCCCTGCCGGTCAGGTGGCTGAGTTCGTCACTCAGGAAATCGACTTCCGCCCCCTTGCGCCCGATAACCATGCCGGGTCTGGCCGTGAAAATATGCACCTTGACCTTGTCCCCGCGTCTTTCCACTTCGACCTTCGAGACGCCGGCCCTGGCCAGACGTTTCTTGACGTAACGGCGCAACTTCAGATCTTCTTCAAGCCAATCCGCCGAATTCTTCCTGGTAAACCACTTCGAATCCCAGTTCCGGTTGATCCCGAGTCTCAACCCTATGGGATTTGTCTTCTGACCCAAAGTATCCTCCTCGTATCTTCTGCCGTTACCCTGTCCGCCTGACCGCCCGGCTCCCCGCCGGTCCGCCATGCCCCGCGGTCCCGTTATTCCGGAAACCGGCTTTTGCCCTTTCCGTCATGATTTAATGCTTCTCCGGTTCACCCTTGTAATCCACCGTCACCGATATCATGCAGCTTCGTTTGCGGATCCTGTACGCGCGCCCCTGGGCTCTCGGCCTGATGCGGTACATCGTCCTGCCCTCGTCCACGAAAATCTCCTTGATGCCCATTTCCGAAGGTTCGACCGGATGCTCGAACTGTCCGGCAAGGTTGTTCATGGCGGAGGCCACCGTCTTCTCTATCGGACGCGCGACTGCCTGTTTAGAAAACTTCAGTATCTCAAGGGCCTTTTCGACGGACTTTCCCCTCACGAGATCCACCACGATCCTCGCCTTCCTCGGGGAGACCCTTATATGCCGCGCTTTGGCGCGTGCTTCCATTTCCAGTTACCTCCGACTGAGATTACTTCTTCTTGCTCGTATGCCCTCTATAGGTCCTTGTAGGGACAAACTCTCCGACCTTGTGACCGACCATGTTCTCGGTAACGAAGACCGGGACGAATTTCTTGCCGTTGTGGATCGCAAGGGTATGCCCCACGAATTCCGGGGAGATCGTCGATCTCCGCGCCCATGTCTTGAGTACCTTCTTGTCCCCGACCTCGTTCATCTTCTCGATCTTCGAGAAAAGTTTTTCGTCGATGAAGGGGCCCTTTTTAAGTGATCTGGCCATCTATCCTCCAGAAAACATTACCCTCGCCGCCCCGCTTGCGGGGCCGGCTTTCTACCGGCTTCCCGCGTGCGCGGAAAACCGGGCCCAGAAATTACTTCTTCCTCTTGTGCACAATATACTTGTCCGATGACTTCCGCTTGTTTCTCGTCTTGTATCCCTTGGTCGGTTTGCCCCACGGGGTGACCGGATGGCGCCCGCCGCTCGTACGGCCTTCGCCGCCTCCCAGCGGATGATCCACCGGGTTCATCGCCACGCCGCGGACCTTGGGGCGCTTCCCGAGCCAGCGGGACCTTCCCGCCTTGCCGATGGTGACGTTCTCATGATCGATGTTGCTGACCTGCCCGATCGTCGCGAAACATTCCTTGCGGACCATCCTGATCTCGCCGCTCGGCAGCCTCAGGGAAACGTAATTCCCCTCCTTGGCCATGAGCTGCGCGTACGACCCCGCGCTTCTCGCCAGCTGCCCGCCCCTGCCCGATACCATTTCGATATTATGGACGAAGAGGCCAGTCGGTATCTTTTCCAGGGGCAGCGCATTGCCGGGATGAATATCGGCGTCCGCTCCCGATACCAGCGTGTCGCCCACCTTCACCCCGTGAGGAGCCAGGATATAGCGCTTCTCGCCGTCCCCGTAATGAAGAAGCGAGATGAAAGACGAGCGGTTCGGGTCATATTCCAGCGCGGCGACCCTGGCCGGAATACCGTGCTTGTCCCTTTTGAAATCGATCCTGCGGTAGCGCCTCTTGTGGCCGCCGCCCATCCGGCGCATAGTGATATGGCCGGAATTGTTACGCCCGCCGGTACTCTTCAACGGTTCAAGCAGGGATTTTTCCGGAGCCTTTTTGGTCAGTTCGGAATAATCGGTCACCGTCTTGTACCTGAGACTCGGGGTCGTCGGTTTGAACTTCTTTAAAGCCATCGCTTTCTTTCCTTATCCTGTCTTTCGTTTGTTGCCCCGAAAGGGCGCCTAACACTCTTAGCAGCCTCCGAGAGAGGCTATACAACGAGGTGAGCTATACCTGATCGAAAATATCGATGTTCTCACCCTTGGCCAGCGTTATGATGGCCTTCTTCCTGTCCGGACGTTTTCCGGTGAACCTGCCGGATTTCATGAACGTGGTCTTAATCTTGCCGCGAACGATGCTTGTCCTGACCGCCTTCACCGTCACGCCGAAAAGCTTCTCGACCGCCGTCTTGATCTCGCGCTTGTTTGCCCTGCGATCGACCTCGAAGACGAACTTGCTGTCCGACTCCTTGAGCATGGTGCTTCGCTCGGTGATTATGGGTTTGAAGATTATACTGCGGATATCAGCCATTACACGAACACCTCCTCAAGGTTTGCGAGCGCCTCTCTGGTCAGCAGCAGAAAGTCCGCCCTGAGTATCTCGTAGGCGTTGATGTTGCTGCTTACCATGAAGTGCAGGCCGTCGATGTTGCGCACCGATCTGTACACGTTGTCGTCGAAGGAGCCGGTCACGAAAAGCACTTTCTTGCCCCTCAGCCCCGCGGCCTGAAGCAGATTCACGAAAGGTTTCGTTTTCGGGGCCGACGCGGAAACGCCTTCCACCACGGCGACGCTCTCCGATACTCCCTTGCCGGCGAGAGCCGACTTCAACGCCAGCCTCTTGACCTTTCTCGGTATGGCATACCTGTAATCCCTCTGTCGCGGACCGAAAACGGTGCCGCCGCCTCTCCACACCGGGGAAGATCTCATGCCGGCCCTGGCGCGCCCCGTACCCTTCTGTTTGTAAGGCTTCACGGTACTGTACGCGACCTCTCCGCGTTCCTTGGTCTTGGCCGTACCGCTGCGCCTGTTGGCCATGTACATCTTGACGGCGTCGTACAGCACCGACCTGTTCACTTCGCCGCCGAAAAGGGCCTCGGGAAGATCCACTTTCCCCTTCAGGTCACCGCTGAAATCATATAAATTGGCATTCACGATTACTCTTCCTTGCGCTTAAGCCTGCTTTTAGGGGACGCCGTGAGCCTGAGGATCGTATTCACGGCTCCGGGGACCGCTCCCTTTACCAGAAGAAGGTTGTTCTCGACATCGACTTTCACGACCTTCAGGTTCTTGATATGCATGGTCACGTGGCCCATGCGGCCCGGAAGTTTCTGTCCCTTCCAGACCCTGCTCGGGTAGGCCGAGCTGCCGATAGAACCGGGCACCCTGTGGCATTTCGATCCGTGCGTATCGCTGCCGCCGCTGAACCCGTGCCTCTTGACCACGCCCTGGAAACCGCGGCCCTTCGTTTTCCCCGAAATATCCACTGTTCCGGCATCCTTGAATATGCCCACATCGATCAACTGGCCCTGCTTGAACCCTTCCGTATCTTCCACCGTGAATTCCTGAAGATGACGGTACGGCGGGAGATCCGCCTTGCGGAAATGTCCCAGCCGGGGAAGGTTCGCGCGCGTATGCCGCAAGTGGCCGAAGGCCAGCTGCACGGCGTTGTAACCGTCGGTCCTGGCGGTCTTGACCTGCACGACGGGGCACGGACCGACTTCGATAACCGACACGGCCGTCACCACGCCTTCCTCGTCGAAGACCTGGCTCATACCCACTTTTCTTCCGATCAACCCTATCATCTCATCCTCCGAATCAGACTTTTATCTCGATATCCACACCGGCCGGGAGATCCAGCTTCTGCAGCGCATCCACGGCTTTCGCTGTAACGTTCGTTATCTCGATAAGCCTCTTGTGCACCCTGATCTCGAACTGCTCCCGCGACTTCACGTTGACATGGGGCGAACGAAGGACGGTGTATACGGTCCTTTTTGTCGGAAGAGGAATGGGACCGGATACTTCCGACCCGGTTCTTCGCGCCGTCTTCACGATCTCCTCGGCGCTCCGGTCAAGCATCGAGTGTTCGTAAGCCTTGAGCTTTATCCTTATATTCTGACCTTCCACCGGGCAACCTCCAGACATAGCGTACGCTATTCGATTATCTCCGTCACGACTCCGGCGCCGACGGTCCTGCCGCCCTCGCGGATCGCGAACCTGAGTTCCTGTTCCATCGCTATCGGGGTTATCAGCTCGATCACCATGTCGATGTTG
>JBFYZH010000142.1:0-3527 GCA_041309605.1 Candidatus Krumholzibacteriota bacterium | reverse complement strand
AGGTCGCCGAGACCGATCTGCGCAACGCCAGGGAGGGGACAGACCTTGTCGCGGATCATCCCGGCGTCGTGACGGGCATTTTCGTCGAAACGGGGGATATGGCCGACAGCGGGAATGAACTCGCGTGGATCGCGAGGACCGACACCGTAAAGATAAAATTTCTGGCGGGAAGCAACCAGGCGATGAGGCTGAGGAAGGGGCAGAGCGCCGTCTGGAAGAACGGCTACACGGGTGAAAGCGTCGAAGGGTTCGTCAGCCGGCTCGATCTTGCCGCCGACGCCGAAAGCCATCTGCTCGGCGGGGAGGCGCTCTTCGCGAATCCGCGGGGCGATCTGGTTCCGGGGCTTCTTGTCTCGTTCACCGTTCTTACGGGCGAAAGGCGCGATGTGGTCCGGATACCTTTCGGATGCCTGCTCGACACCGCCGCCGGGAGGGCGGTTTATGCGATCGGGACGGATACCGGCGGAAAGACCAGGGCATACCTTAAAACGGTGGAAACCGGGCTCGTTACAACGGATGAGGTGGAGGTTCTTTCGGGCATCGAAGCGGGGGAGATGGTCGTGCGTTTCGGGCAGACGAAGCTTTCCGACGGGGACCTTGTGAAGATATTGAGCCGGAAGGAGAACTGAAATGGAACTGTTCAGGATATTCATCCGGCGCCCCGTTCTCACGACTATGATTCTGGTGCTTCTGGTGGTGATGGGCGTCTACTCCTACCGGCGGCTCGTTATCGAGATGATGCCGAAGATAGAATTCCCGGTCATCGTCGTCACGACGGTATATCCGGGAGCGTCGCCGGCCGAGGTGGAAAGTCAGGTGACGAAGAAAATCGAGGACGAGGTCGCCACCATAGCCAACGTCAAGGACCTCACATCCTATTCGATGGAAAATCTCTCGCAGGTGATTGTCGAATTCGAACTCGAAACGAACGCCGATCTCGACGCCATAGACGTCAAGGACAAGGTCGACGCCATCAGGGCCGATCTTCCGGGAAATGTGGAGGATCCGATCATACAGAAATTCGATATCAACGCCATTTCCGTAATGGATCTGGCCGTTTCGGCGCCGCGATCCCTGCAGGAGGTGTACGGCATCGCCGACAAGGTGATAGCGGATCGACTCAGCCGCATCGACGGCGTGGCGGAAGTGCAGATCACGGGAAAGCGCGAACGCGAAATACACATCGCGATCGATCCGGAAAATCTGAGGGCTTACGGCCTGTCCATACTCGACATCGTCGGCCTCGTTTCGGCGCAAAACCTCAACGTGCCCGCCGGCCACATAACGCGCGGGCCGGCCGAGATCACGCTTCGAATGACGGGCGAGATAAGCGATCCGGCCGAATTGATGGAGTTCAGGCTTCCCATTCCCTCAGGAGGCACCATACCCCTGTCGGAAGTGGCGGACGTGATAGATACGACCGAGGAGCTACGCGAATCGTCCACGTGGAACGGCGAGCCGGTCATCGGGCTCTCGATAATGAAACGTTCCGACGGAAACACGATCAAGGTGGCCAACGGCGTGCACAAGGCCCTCGGTGAACTCGAGACCGTGCTGGACGACGATATAGACGTCACCATTACCAACAACGCCTCGACGTTCGTATTCGACGCGGTGATGGACGTGCTCTCCAACATCTGGATCGGAATCCTGCTGACATCCATACTGCTTTTCATATTCCTGCACGACTGGAGGCAGACGTTTATCGCGGCGATATCGATGCCCGTGTCGGTGATCGCCACCTTTCTTCTCATCGACGGTTCGGGGTTCACTATTAATGTCATGACGCTGATGGCGCTCGGCATATCGATCGGCACGCTGGTGACCAACTCTATCGTCGTGATAGAAAACATAACGCGCCTCGTGAAGACGGGGATGGATCCTTTCGAGGCGGCCGAGAGGGGAACGGCCGAGGTGGCCGTGGCCGTTATTGCCTCGACGCTGACGAACATAGTCGTCTTCACGCCCATCGCCTTCATGAGCGGCATTATAGGGAGGTTCTTTCTCCAGTTCGGAGTGACCGTGGTTTATGCCACTGTTTTTTCCCTGGTGATCGGGTTCACGATGGTGCCGATGCTTTCGGCGAGGCTCCTGAGGGCAAAGGCCGGCGCGCACCACGGGAAGGAACATCTATGGACAAGGCTGACCGAGGGATGGGACAGGGGATACGACAGGATGGCCGGCGGATACAGGAACCTGCTTTCCTATTTTCTCGCCCACAGGTGGCAGCCGATGGCGTTGACCGGTTTGATCTTCTTTTTCTCGATTTTCCTTTTCGGTTTTGTCGGCGGGGAATTCATGCCGGTGACCGACCAGAACGTTGTGATGGTGACGGTCGAACTGCCGGCCGGGACGAGCCTGTCCCGTACTCAGGAGGTCTCCTCGCGCATCGAAAGGGTCATGCGCGCCAGGCCCGATGTCGAAGGGGTAATGACAAGGATCGGCGGCAACCAGAGCGGCGTCGAAAAGGCCGTGATAACGCTCAAGCTCGTCGACGGGGACAAGCGCGATCTGAAGATAACCGAATTCATGAACGACATCAGGCCTTCACTTGCGGAGATTCCCGACGCCGATATCATGGTGACGAGTTCGGGCGAAGGGGGGGATACCGATGCGGATCTGATGATGCAGGTTCTTTCATCGGATCCGGCGCAGCTTTCGAGATACGGAAAAGCGGTTTTCGGGATCGTGAAACAGACTCCCGGGCTCGTGGAGGTCCAGACGAGCGAGAAGGCCGGAAAACCGGAGATCGTGATAAGGCCGCATAGAAACCAGATGGCCTGGCGCGGTCTTCAGCCCGCCGCGACCGGCATGGCGCTCAGGGCCTCCTACGAAGGGGAAAAGGCCGGCGTCTACCGCGAGAAGGGGGAGGAATTCGACATAAGAGTGAAATTTGCGGGCGCCGACAGGGAGGATCCCGCCTACCTGCGGGACCTTCCGGTCAACCTTCCATCCGGCGGCGCTGTTCCGCTTGCGGATATCGCCGCGCTCGAGACGGCGACCGGCAACGCCGAAATCCTTCACAGGGAAAAGCAGCGAATGGTCCAGATATCCGCGAATGTCGCGACCGGGACGGTCAGCGATGCGCGCAGGGTCATCGACGAAAAGATCGCCGAGCTGAACCTTCCTTCGGGGGTGAGATTCAAGTATTCCGGGATGGCGGAAGTCCAGGACGAATCGTTCGCCTCGATACAGACGGCGATGATTCTGGCGATTATTCTCGTCTATATCGTAATGGCGGCGATCATGGAAAGTTTCGTTCATCCGCTGACCGTGATGATCACGCTTCCGCTCGGCCTGATCGGCACGGCCTTCGGGCTCTTCTTCACGGGCCAGACGATAAACATCATGTCGTTGATGGCGATGGTGATGCTCGTAGGCATCGTGGTGAACAACGCGATCCTTCTTCTCGACGCCACTGCGCAACTGAGGGCCGCCGGGATGAGGATGAGAGAGGCGTTGCTGGAAGCCTGCCCTATGAGGCTTCGGCCGATCATCATGGCGAACCTCGCGATCGTTATCGGCAT
>JBFYZH010000141.1:0-10519 GCA_041309605.1 Candidatus Krumholzibacteriota bacterium | reverse complement strand
GACGATACCCTTCGAGTGCGAGATGCGGGTTGTAAGACGCAGAAGGACCGGCGTGTCGAACTCCTCGCTCATTTCGAAGGCGTACTTCACGAAATCCTTGGCTTCCTGACTGGTGGAAGGTTCCAGGACGGGAATGGAGGCGAACTTTCCGTAGATGCGGTTGTCCTGCTCGTTCTGGGAGGAATGCAGGCTCGGATCGTCGGCGCTGACTATGATGAGCCCCGCGCCGATCCCCGTATAAGACAGGGTCATGAAAGGATCGGCGGCCACGTTCACCCCGACATGTTTCATCGCGGCGAGCGACCGGGCGCCGCCCCAGCTCGCGCCGACCGCCACCTCGAGTGCCACCTTTTCGTTTATCGCCCATTCGGCGTATACGTCGTCCTTGAAAAATCTCGCTATCGTTTCAAGGATCTCCGTGCTCGGCGTGCCGGGGTAGGCGGACGCGAACTCTCCGCCGAATTCGTAAATCCCGCGTGCCAGCGCCTGGTTTCCGGAAAGCATCATCTCCATTTCCTGTTTCCTCCCGATGTATGGCATTTAGTTATAGTCGGTTTCCTCTATACTGCGAAAATTCAGTCTTTCCAATATATGGGAAAAGTTGAATTATTTCAATGGAATCGTTCGGATTCCATATTCGGATTTTATTGTTGTTTTTCAATGGATCGAGCCGCGGACCGGCTTTGAGGATGCAGTGCATAGACCAGGAAAATGATCGAGACGGCAAGAAGCGATCCTCCGGAGAGTACGATTGTGATCCTTCTGTCCGGCAGGGGGAATCGCGCTATGGCGTGATGCAGGGAGGACAGGATGGCGGCCGCGAAAAGAACGGTCATCGGGATTTTTCCGCGGGGCAATACCCTGGAATCGACGATGAAGGCGATGATCGCGTAGAAGACGATAAAAGCCGGCGCCATCAACCTTTCGTTGTTCGATCCGAAGGATGCAGCCGCCAGGACGAAAACGAAATAAACGGCCATGTGGAGATTCCTTCCGAGGAACCGCGCCGACTCCCTGAAAAATATAAGCGGCAGAAGTGTCAGCGGGATGAACGGATTGCCGAGCAGGCCGTACCAGACCATGGGATACCTGAGTTTTCCGCTGTAATGCGCGACTGATTCGAACAGCCCGATTCCTCCCGAAGAAGGAACCAGCGTCCGGATGGCGATGAAGACGGCAAGGCCTGGAAGGCATACGAGGAAAAACCGCACCCATCCCGTCCATTTGTGAAACGACAGGCCGGACAATATTCCATTCTCCGCCGGAAGGCCGCCGTTACGGCGGGAAAGATCCGGGCGGCCCCGTTTTCCGCCGGCGGGTTTTCCACGCTCGACAAGAAAAACGAAAAGTACCGGGATCATTATCATCGGAAGTTCGCCCGTCAGGGCTCCGCCGAAAAGCGCCGCGGAAAAAAGAGCCCATTTGTGCCGGTACATCGCGAGCATCATCGCCGCGATGAAGGCGAGCGACAGAGTATCCTTGACCTGGAAATAGTTCCAGGCCGAGATGCCGAAAAGATGCTTGTTAAGGACAAAGAAGATTACGGCGGACGCAGCGGCGGCGGAGGAGATGCTCATCGATAGAAGAAGACGATAGAACAGCACCGCCAGAAGAAGGGACGACAGGATCGTCACGATCCGGAATCCCGCGATATCGTCCGGGAAGAGCCCGGCCGTCCAGGGGCCGAGGAGCCGGTAGCAGAAGGGCCTTGGAAGCCCCTGAGCGATCGACGGCGACTGCGAGGCCATGCTCCTGTAGTATTTAAGATCCATGCCGGCGTACGGCATCGAACCGTAATCGATGCCGCCGTAGAGGAATGCCGCTAATATTGTCACGGAGACAATCAGGATGATCCAGCGGTCGGGCGTCATCGCGGCACCTTTTCATCCGCCCTGTCGTCGCCGGCGAACCATACCGTCCAGAGGTCGCTGGATCCTTTTCCCGCGCTGATGAAGAACCTCCCGTAATCGTCGGGACGCTTCTCCGCCGCTTCCAGGCCCGCGATGGTTGACCCGAGCAGGAGCTTTCTTGTCGCCTCCGATCTCTCCGGGCCCCCGAGGTCTACGTCGAAGGTGATCCGCCATGGCGGCCAGCAGGCTCCTTCGGTGACATGGATGAGTTCCGACCTGTCGTATACGGTCACGCCGGCGGACTTGAGAACAAGGGCCAGATCCCCGGCAGCCCGTACGAACGTTTCGTGCCCGGCGTCATGGACCGCTTTAATGACAAGGTGTTCGACCACCCTTCCCGGATCGGTCTTCTGTGTGCCCAGTCCGAGAGGGATCGTGTCCACCGCGCATCCGCCCACCTTCCGGTCATGTTTCTGCATATGCGACTGCCCTCCGCAGGCGGTGCCTGTCACCAGAAGAAGGAATATCGCCGACAGTATTTTTAACATGCGAGCACCTCCGTGATAAAACGTCCTGGCCTCCATGTTGAAGAGTCGCCCGAGCCGCCTTGCCCGCGGCGACCGGTCAGGGAGGAACGGATGACGGTAAGCGGGCCCCCTTTCAGTAACCGCTTGGGGGCTTGAGCCAAATCCTGATCCCCACCCGGAATTCAAGGGAATTGAACGCGTCGTACAGAGGGTGCTCCCTGCTGTCGAAGATCACGTCGTTGTTGCTGTGTTCCAGAAAGGGCGAGCTGTAACGCTCCTCCAGAGGAAACACGCTCCATAAGCCTTCGGCGAGAAGGCTGATATTGTCCTTTATCCTTTGTTCGATCTGCGCGATCGCAAGCACGCTGATTCCGTCCAGCTTTGCCGCGCCCGAGGCGAGGGTGGCTATCCCGTACCCTATCCCCGCCCCGACATAAGGAACGAGGGTTTCGCTCTCCGGACGCAGGCATCTCTTCACGATCATGAAGAACCCGTAATATCCCAGGTTGGCGCTGAAATCCTCGAAATCGTTGTAATAGCGGAAGGAAGGATGACGGGACAGAGAGAAACAGGCTTCCGCCTCCCATCTTTTATCGAGAAAACTTTTGCCGAACGAGAAGGCTAGAGAGTAGCCGGTGCGAAGCGTCTCGTCGCCCTGGAGGCCGAGTTCGCCTGAAAGGTTGGTAAGCACGGGGTAGCTTCCTCCCGCCGAAGCCTTGATAAAGAACGATTTCTCGTCGGCCCTCAGAACCGCGCCTGTCGATGTGAAGATGATAAGAAAAGCCAGTGTAAACAGGGTCCTTTTCAATGAACCACCTCCGGTCGGAAGTTCCCGGGCGCCGCCCGCCCGAGGCGGGGAGGCGGCCGTGGGCGGCGGAATCAGATATTTTTTTCGACCCATTCCTTTATCTGGTCTATCGGGACAAGGCCGCTGTGCCTGTCGACCTGTTCGCCCTTTTTCAGCGCGATGACCGTGGGAACGGACGAGACGGCAAAGCGCGCCATCGTCTCCGGATTCTTGTGCACGTCGAGTTTGTAGAAAACGGCCCTGCCGGCGTACTCCGGGCCGATCTCGTTGAGCAATCCCCCCATCACCTGGCAGGATGAACACCACAGATGATAGAAGTAGACGAAACAGGGCAGATCATTTTCCTTTATTTCCCGATCGAAGTGCCCGTCGGTCAACGGGGCCGGTTCTCCCGGTTTGACCTCGAGGCCCAGCAGTTTCCTTAAAAAACCCATTGGTGCCCCCTTCCATTAACGAGGGAAATATAACACGGCGGGCGAATATTCTCCACATGGGACTTTCCGGCGGAAAAATTGTGGAGAAAAACAGGCCGCCGGGACATATAATCTGAATGAAGAAAAATCAGAACCCGAGATTTAAAGGTGGCCTGGATATGAAAATGACGATGACCGCTCTCGCGATCGCTATATTCCTGCTTGCGTGTGCGCACTGCCCGCCCATGAACGCCGTTGCGGCGTCGACCACGGCCGCCGGGCTTCTTCCGGAAAGCGGCCGGGTGGAGGGCTGGAAGACGGACGGCGATATGCTCTCCTATTCGGCTGACAACCTGTGGGAATACATAAACGGTTCGGCCGAAAGTTTTCTAATGTACGATTTTCTTGGAGTCGCGGCGAGACACTATCTGGACGAATCCGGAAACGAGATCAAGGTGGAGATATACGAACACGGATCGTCTCTGATGGCATTCGGCATATACTCGCAGATGCGCAGCCCGGACGCGGAATATCTTGAATTCGGAAACGAGTCGTTCGGGGACGAATATACCATCCATTTCTGGAAGGGCCGTTACTATGTAAAAATATACGCTTACGAAGAGGGTCCCGGAATAACAAACGCGATGAAGACCTTCGCCTCGGCGGTCGACGGGGACATCGACGAGCCGGGAAGTATTCCCGAAGACGTGTCGCTGTTCCCCGAGGAGGGGATGAAGGCGAAAAGCGTCACGTACGTAACCGGGGGGATTTTGGGGAGCGGAAAGTTGCCGCCCGCCTTCGTCGCTTCGTATGCGGCTTCCGAGGGAACGGGGAAAATCCATCTTTTCGTCCTGGAGGACGGGGAGAAGGCCGCCGGTCTTTTCAGTTCGTATTCGGGCGAGATCGGAGCGAAGGCGGAGGAACTCGAATCGGCGGGGAAAAAATATATCAGGGCCGCCGGGGAGGCCCCATATCGGGGAAGGGTCGTCGTTATGGCGTATGGAAAACGGGTGGGTATCCTGTCGGGATTCGGCGATCATGGGGGGCAGGCCGAGTCTCTCGCCGCAAAAATGGTCGAAAGGATGGCGGTCGCCGATGGCGGGAAGTGACCGGAAGGCGCCGTAAAAGAAGAGGCTCCTTCATACGAAGGGGCCTCTTCTTTTTATTCCTTCCCGCGGATCTTCGCCTGGATGCGCGTTACTCCTCGTAAAGGCTCTTTATCGCGCCCCAGCTTGCCGGGGTGGTTCCCGTCGTGGAACACTCCGGGTCTATTCCATTCTGGGAATTGATGTAAAGGTTTGTGAACAGGATGCAGGGTTCGAGCGGGTTGTCTTCCAGGCAGTTTGCGAACTGGTATGCGAGAATATCAGGATCGGGATGCGGGATGATCCGTATCGTCCGTTTTGTCGAAGTATTGATGTAAAGCTCGTGCTTGAACATCCAGTGCCAGTCGGTCTGGCATTCCAAAAAACAGACACTCATCCCGGTTTCAAGTCCTCCCATTGCGATGGAAATATGCGAATTTTGAGTAATAGTGGTCTTGATGATACCGGGATCGTCCGGATATTCCACTGCGAATTCCGCGCACGCCTGCCCGTTTATGCTTGGCAGGCACCAGATGTACAAGTCTACCGGATAGTAGGGCTCCGTGTCATATACGCACCAGCTGGTATGTGTCTCGTCGGCAAAAAGGCCGATGTAACCGACCGGCGGCTGCGCATTCGCCGCGGAAAAAAGCAGCATGAGAGTAACGAGGAACAGCAAGCATTTTTTCATTCCGGTCCCTCCTTTGAACTTCCTTTGTCTCTTTGTCAGGGTTTTGACCATTCACCGGGGAATATTTTTCCACGGATCCATATGTTTGCTCAGGAGCGTTATCGCCGCAATCGCGGATAACCCGATGATAATCTAATCGTTCACACGATCATTATGACCGCGACGGCAGGCCTGTCAACCTGATTCTATCCTGAACCGAACAAATAGCGTGCCAGAATCAGAGGACGGTCCCGGCCCCCTTCTTGAGTAATTCCACAATCGGGAGTTCGTAGGGGCATTTCGGCAGGCATTCGCCGCACGCGGTGCAGTCTCCAAACCCTTTTTCGAGCCCCGCGAGTCTTTCGAGAGCCCAATCTCTCAGGCCGTATCGCGTGTAGTAGGCTTCGATGAGAAGAAGGAAGGGGATGTTGATCCCGTTCGGGCATGGCATGCAGTATCCGCAGCGGCGGCAGAAACGGCCTCCCCAGAATGATTTCTCGGCCGCAAGAACGGCCAGTTCCCCTTCTGTAAGAGGATCGGAAGTACGGGCCGCCGAGCAGTTCTCGTCCACCTGGGCGATCGAATCCATTCCCGGGATCGAGACGTCTATACCGCGGGTGAGCGAATACCTTATCGAAAGGACCGCGTTTCGAAGCGCCCCTCCGGCGACTGGTTTCATGCCGATGGCGCCCATTCCATGCCTTGACGCAGCCGGCGCGACATCGTTTTCCCACTCGGTCTCTATCGGGTTGAACGGAAACTGGATCGTGTCGAACATTCCCGTCTCAATGGCTTTCAGCAGGACCGGGCGGGAATGGCCCGTAATGCCTATCCAGCGCACCTTGCCCTCGTCTCGCGCCCTCGACAGGGTTTCGAAGGCGCCGCCCGGAGCCAGGATCTTCTCAAGTTGTTTTTCAGAACCGACGGCGTGGCACTGGTAAAGGTCGATCATGTCGGTGCGGAGTTTTCGAAGGCTTGTCTCCAGTTCGCCCTGCATTGAGGCGGCGTCGCGCGACATCGCCTTGGTGGCCAGTGTTATCAGGTGCCTGTGTTTTCCGAGCGCGCGGCCGATCTTTTCCTCGCTGTCGGTGTACCCGCGGGCCGAATCGAAAAATTCGATCCCCTTCTCGAAAGCGTGGAGCAGGACCCTCTCCGCTTCGGAAAAGGAAAGCCCCTGTATCGGGATTCCTCCGAACCCCACGGCCGCGACCTCTATATCCGTTCCGCCGAGTCTACGTCTTATCATGATGGTGAAAGTTAACATGTCCGGAGGGGTATTTCCAGAAAGGAATATCGCCGTGAACGGAAACCGCGTCATTTTGAAAGAACGGCCGAGTATATCCTTTCCGTCTCGGCCGCGCAGCGGGAGACCGTGAAATGGGCGGTTATCTTTTGGCGGCCGCGGGCGCCCATCTCTTCGCGGAGCGTGGATGACGCGGCGAGCCGAGCGAGGCAGGCGGCGAGAGCCCCCGCGTTCCCCGGCGGGCTGAGGTAGCCGTTCACCCCGTCGTCGATCACTTCGGGGATTCCTCCTGCAGAGGTCGCCGCCGCCGGCAGACCCGAGGCGAAGGCTTCGAGAATGCTCAGGGGAAGGCCCTCCGAATCGGAGGATAGGGTGAATACGTCCAGCGCCCCGAGAAAGACTGGGACTGCAGGGGAAACGGGAAGTATCGATACGGAATCTCCCAGTCCCGACCTCGCCGCGCGTGAGCGGAGAGCGTTTTCCAGTTCGCCTTCGCCCAGGATCGCAAGGTGAGCCGACGGGACGGACGACTTGACGAGCTCGAAAGCTTCAATGAGAAGGAGATGGTTTTTGACCGGAACGAGCCGCCCCACGGTGCCGACGATGAAAGCGTCGCGGGGAAGCCCGAACCATTTCCTGCACTCCTTCTTCGATCTGCCCGGATCGAAATCCTCCGGCGCGATCCCGTTGTAAATCGTGACGAATTTTCCCTCCAGGGACGGGAATCGCATGACAAACGACCTTCGGGTGTGTTCGGAAACCGCGATGATCCTGGAAGCCCTTCCCGCCTGCCATGCGTACGTCGACCTGTTGAGAAAAGGGAGGGAATCGGGGAGCCATGGCCGGTGCTCGGAACGGACGATCGGGATATCCATTCCGCCAAGAAAGGCCGCCGACGTACCCCAGAGCCCGGCAGGCGAACCGTGAATGTGCAGTACGTCCGGCGAAAGGTCGGAAATCGCCGACGTGACTTTCCTGACGATCCCGGGATCGAATCCTCTTCTCTTTTCAAGGACCGCGACCTCGACGCCGCCGCGGCGAAGATCGCCGATCATTTTTCCGCCGGACCCGAGCACGCATATCCCGTGGACGAAACGTTCACGGTCTGAGTTCGAAATGAGGCTCGAGATGAGATGCTCCGCTCCTCCATCAAAAAAGGAATAAATGATATGCAGGATGCGGATCTTCAAGAAAACCTTTCCGGCGCCCCCGCGGATTGTCACATACCGGCATCCGCCCGTCCGCGGCAGGGTAAAAAGCATCCAGCGGAAAAGCGCCCCGGCGGCCGGAGCCGCCCGCCCGCCATTTTACACCACCGGCCCGCCGGGGTGCCATCCTTTTCGAAGGTGAGATTCCAGGGCCGGGAACAATTGTCTTCAATTTTCCCCGCCGGCCGCCGATATAACGCGGAAGATGCCGGTCTTTTCGGCGATACGCCGATAAACCTTTGAATTGTGCCCGCGTTGGGAATAGAATCACGGGGAAAAGACGATGACGGTCATAACAGACGGAGCCATTTCAGCCATACGTGAATGTGTCAACAAGACCGGGGACCGCCGCGGTCCCGGAGGTGTTTCATTGAAGAAAGCCAAGATAGTATGCACAATAGGTCCCGCTTCGAGGGACGAGAAGAGCCTGAAAGAACTGATAGAGGCCGGGATGAATGTGGCGAGAATGAATTTCTCGCACGGCAGCCACGACCAGCATCTCGAGGTCTACAGGAGGATAAGGGACCTTAGCAATACGGTCGCCGTGATGCAGGACCTGCAGGGGCCGAAGATAAGGGTGGGAGAGATAGAGCAGGGCGAGATCGAGATAATCGCGGGGGAGGAGATAAACCTCACCGGCGGGGAAAGCCCTTCGGGCAGCCGCATCATACCCGTCACGTACGCAGCCCTGTCGGACGACGTCGTCGCGGGAAACAACATCTATCTCAACGACGGGATAATTCATCTCGAGGTGATCGATGTGGCCGGCAGCGAGGTGAGATGCAGGGTCGTGCATGGAGGGATTCTGACCTCCAGAAAAGGGGTGAATCTCCCGGGCGTGAAGGTAAGCTCGCCGGCCATGACGGCAAAGGACAGGGAAGATCTCGAGTTCGGGCTGGACCTCGGGGTCGATTATGTGGCGCTTTCCTTCGTCAGGAGCCCGGAAGAGGTCATGGAGCTTAAGGAAATAATCAACCATGCCGATTCCCACGCGAAGGTGATCGCCAAGATCGAAAAACAGGAGGCCCTGGAGAATTTCCCCGCGATCCTGGAGGAAGCGGACGCGATCATGATAGCGAGGGGCGACCTTGGCGTGGAGATACCCTCGGAGGACGTTCCGATAGTACAGAAATCGCTGATTCAGACATGCCTTTCGAAAGGCAAGCCCGTTATAACAGCCACGCAGATGCTCGAATCGATGGTCAATTCGGAACGGCCCACCAGGGCGGAAGCGAGCGATGTGGCCAACGCCATTTTCGACGGTACCGACGCCGTGATGCTGTCGGCGGAGACGGCGACGGGAAAATATCCGGTGGAAACGGTGAGGGTGATGAGCAGGATAATCGAAAAAGCCGAACAGTTCCGGCATTGTTCGGATATTCCGGCCGACGGCTCGGGATCGTCTTTTACAGACGAGGAGGCCGCTTTCACGGACGCCATCTGTTCGGGGGTAGACGTGGTGGCCAGGGATGTCGGCGCGTCGGCGATCGCCGTGCTTACGCACAGCGGGCAGACGGCGCGGCTCATCTCCCGAAGGCGCCCCGGAGTTCCGCTGCTCGCCCTTACGGATTATCTGCCGGTCGTCAGGCAGATGGCCCTGGTCTGGGGGGTGACCGCCATCCCCGTGGAGAGCATCGAAGAGACCGAGGCGATCTTCGCGATAGTCAGGGAGAAGGTCAGGGATGCCGGTTACAGGGGAAAGGTCGTGGTAAGCGCTGGAATTCCAACAAGGGAACGGCGCCCGACGAACACCATCCACGTCATTAACATCTGAGGAAAGTTATTTTACGGTTGACAGGCGACCGTTAAATATCTTTATGGTCGTATTCCACGGGATTTTTTTCCTTAAAATCGTACTGTATCGTTTCAAGCGCCCGCAAGACGCGCTTTTTTATTGACTCAACCGACATCCTGGCAGTGAGTTAACATTCGAAACCGGATCGGGGCACCGATTCCCGCCTTTTACTCGCCGCCGGGGGTTTCCGTACGGCTGAAAATGGCATGATAATTGATACATATAGTACGATCCCAATTTCGAGCCGGTTGTTACTATTTCATAACAAGTGGGGCACCCCCCCCAACGTTAAGAGAATGGCTCGATCAGGGTGCCGATATCCGAAGGGGTCTGAGCAGCAGGATCTCTACTTTCAGCCTTCGGGACCTTTGGGCGGGTCGTTCGACCCGCCTTTTTCATGCCCCCTGCACGCATGTCCTTGTTAAACGATGAATAAAGTAGTACAATCGGACATGATCGGTTGTTTCTTGGACGATCGGGGGCGATGAAATCGCCCGGAATCATTTTCACCCCGCCCCTGTATGCGAGGTAACGATGCATCGAAGGATCATTCCAGCTCTTCTGATCTGTCTTGTCATGTCCACGGTGATTCTCGCCGATGAGGGGGACACGGAACTTGACAAGCTGAGGCACTTTGTCAGCGAGAACGGGTACGGCTTCACCGTCGGGCGGACGTCCGTGATGGATCTTTCCGAATCTGACAGGGCAAAACTCACCGGTTTTATCCCTCCGTCGAAGGAATTGTGGGAAAACCTGCCGAGGTTCAGCGCCCCCGCGTACAACGCGGCGGGAGCCTCGATAGACGATCCGGTCCTGGACTGGAGAACCCTGGAGTGCGTGACGCCGGTCAGAAACCAGGGAGCGTGCGGATCATGCTGGGCGTTCGCAGCCGTCGGGCAACTGGAGTCGTTCATCCTGAT
>JBFYZH010000140.1:0-22267 GCA_041309605.1 Candidatus Krumholzibacteriota bacterium | reverse complement strand
TTGTAGCCCATTATAAATAATCTAAAGATATTTTACCAGGCCGGATACATTCTACTGCAAAGCAATATCCTTGGCAAGTTCACTTATGGGCTTCCCGGCCAAAGTCGCAGGAGCTCGCGCGGGATAGAAATGTTAGCGAGTTAATCAATAATGTGCTGGTCGGATAGTTCCGGAAGTCACATTTTATCCAGATCTTATGAATATGATTGTGACGGTTCGCGAATCGTTCAACTTGGGGAGCCAATTTTTGCCATCCGAACTCTCAGAATCCACAACAGGCTCATTCTTCAGAACTAGCTCCTTTTTCATGCTTTTGAGCTATTCACTTCCACGGGTTTTCGGAGTAGTGTTATTTCAACGAGTACTATACCGGTCCAGGAAACGGATATCAGAGCTAAAATCAGAAAGGGAATACAGGAGGATACTATGAAAGGTTTCGCGATGCTGAAGAGTCGGCTCGTTTTCTGCGCGTGTGTCGCTCTCACGGCGATCATCCCAAGTGGATGTGCGACGCTGGGAGGCATTATGGGGCAGATGTATCTCATGTCGAGCGATGAGGAGGTGGCGGCAGGGTTGCAGCTGTCGAAGGAGGTTCCGAATCATTACAAGATCTATAATAATTCTACAGTTACCGCCTACGTACAAAAGGTCGGCGCCCGCATCGTGAATGAATGCGGACGAAAAGATATCGCCTACCATTTCGCCGTTATCCAGAGTGACGAGATCAACGCCTTTTCGCTCCCCGGCGGGTACGTCTATGCGTATACCGGGCTCATGAAGAATATCAATGACGAAGCCGCGTTCGCCGCGGTGCTGGCGCATGAGATCGCCCATGTGGTCGCGCGGCACTCGGCGCAGAGGCTCTCGAGCATGTACGCGGCCGACGCAATTCAGAGAGCCATTCTCGGCGAAAACCCCGGTCTCTTCGGGCAGATAATGGCGGGTGCCATGACGGAGGGCGGGCTCCTCGCCTACGGCAGAGAGAACGAGTACGAGGCAGACGAGTTCGGGCAGAAATACGTTTACGCCGCAGGGTACGATCCGAACGGCATGGCCGACGTGTTGCGCAAGATCATAAGCCTCGAGTCGGGGGATCCGGGCAAGCTCGAGGGAATGCTCGCCACCCACCCGCCGACGAGCGAGCGGCTCGCGAGGATACTGGCCGACATTGCGTCGGAGGCGACGCTCACCAACCCGGTGCGCAACACGACGGAGTATGTGAGGATCAGGGCGATGTTGCCATAGCGGTGCTCCGCGGCGCTTTGAAGCGCCTCACTGACGGCGAGCCGCGTCTTTCATCCGCGGAGCGAAGGAAACTCGCTGTTGGACAGCCTCTTGAATTAGAGGCGTGTGACGTATATCGCCGCCGTAAAAATGGGAATGCAGGCGGGGAAGACAAGCATTCTTATATATGTTTCTTGAGGTCCAAACCAATCAGCACACGCTCTGTGTCGGAAAGATCGCCGATGATTCTCCGCATTGGAACGGGTAGTTTCCGCACCAATGTCGGAATGGCGAGTATTTGATCGTCACGGCCCAGCTGCGGTTTTTTCAACAGGTCTATAACTTCAATCTTGTAATTGCCTTTCAATTGTTCTTCACAAATCAACCTGAGATTATTCAAGGCGGTGACGGCTCGGGACGTATGCCCGGCAATATACAATCGCAAGATCCATTTGTCTTTATTCGCTTTGGCCGGCGGTTTCTTTCGCCGGCCGGGTTTCAACTCGGGTTCCTTTGTTTTCACGGAAGATTCCTTTTCGTTCTCTTCCTGGTTTTATTGGTGACTCTCGTTTTCATGGCGACATCACTTTTTCGACTTTTTGCCATTTCTGTTTTGGCTTGCTTGAAACGTTCATTCCTTTCCTTATCGATCTCGATACTCCTGAGCGTTTCCATTTCTTCGGCCTCAAATTCGGAACGCAGGAGGACAATCTGAGCTTCCATGGCTTCATGCTTACGCTTCAATCCGATTTGTTTGCGCGCGAGTTCCTGCTGACGCAACACCAGTTCCGCCTCGTCCTTTATCTCCTGGGACAATCGCGCCGAACCGGTCAACACGCCTTCCGAGCCGACATAAACATTAAGAAGCTCGATTCCATGATTCGTCAGCTTGAACTCGCGAATCTGGTTGGAATGCGCCATACCGCGGGATTTCAACACGTACAGGCCTCTGTTGCGTTCGCCTCCAATCTCAATATCACGTAAGAGGAGCCATGTATCGATCAAGGATGAGATGTAGACATCCGAATTCTCAATATTATCCCCTGAGTCAGTGAGACTCGTGAAGAAGGCCGTTATCCGCTTCATCTTTAGGAAATCGACGAGGCGCAGCAGCATTGCTTTTACCTCGGCCTGGTTGTCTCCCAACACGAATGCGTTAATGGGGTCGAGGATAACGATGTCGGGTTCAAATTTATTGATCAATTTGATGATCGTCGTCAGATGAGTTTCCAGGCCATAAATGGTGGGACGCGCGGCGTGAAATCGAAGCAACCCATTTTTCTCCAAGGGTTTCAGATCGATTCCTATTGATCGCATGTTGCGCGCGAGCTGACTTGGGGATTCTTCAAAGGTGAAAAAGAGCACGCGCTCCCCCCTTTTGCACGCCGCTTCGACAAATTGCGCGGCTATGCTCGTTTTGCCGGTGCCGGCGGTGCCTGAGACAAGCACGGTGCTGCAGCGAAAGTAGCCTTTTCCGGTAAGCATTGTATCGAGACGCGGAATGCCGGTCGAAATTCTTTCCTTGGATGAAGCATAGTTCAGCCCCAGGGAGGTGACTGGCATAACGGAAAAACCATCCTCATCAATGAGAAAGGGATACTCATTCGTGCCGTGCGTCGAACCGCGGTATTTGACGATGCGCATTCGTCGAATGGAGGATTGGTTATCCACACGGTGATCAAGCAGAATGACGCAATCGGAGACGTACTCTTCCATGCCATACCGCGTCAGGGAACCTTCACCCCGCTCCGCGGTCAGTATGGTTGTTACGTTCTTGATTTTCAGCCAGATCAACAACCGCCGCAGCTCGGCGCGCAGAATGTGAGGATCCGGCAGTCCTGAAAAGAGCGATTCCAGGGTATCCAGCACGACGCGTTTGGCGCCGATGCTCTCGATTGCATGATGGATCCGGACGAACAAGCCTTTCAAATCGTATTCGCCGCTTTGTTCGTTCTCGGCCCGGTCAAGATGAATGTGCTCAACCCAAATCTTCCTGCGTCTGACAAGATCGTCCAGATCGAACCCAAGTGAAGCCACGTTTGCCGCGAGATCCTTCTCTGTTTCCTCGAACGACATGAAGACGCCCGGTTCGTTGTGCTGCGTGGCTCCACGTACCAGGAACTCCATGGCAAATAGGGTCTTACCGCATCCCGCGCCCCCGCATACAAGCGTCGGCCTGCCTTTCGGCAACCCCCCGCCTGTGATTTCGTCGAATCCTTGAATGCTCGTGGGGGATTTGGGAAGAAAATGGCGTTCGAACCGTTCTTTTTGTTTCTTCAAGATAGTCTTCCTTTATCGAAAAACCCGCTTTTTTACAGCCTCTTAATAACTTATCGCAAACTGCAGGAAAAACAATAGACCAAAGGAAGCAAAAAGGAGCTAATCCCTTGGGATGAGAAAAAACTAATCCCATGGAAGTGAATGATTATCAGGTCGTGAATACGATCATCAGGATTAATCCTTGCAGGCAGAGGCCGTTATCTGCAGGCGGGTGCTGAGCGCCATCTTTTTGAGAATATTGTGCACATGGCTCTTTGCGGTGAAAGTGGCGATATTGAAGATACTGCAAAGAAAATCGGTTTTATGGTACAATAAGGGTCATATTATTCATCATTATCCGATATCCGGTCCCGTAAACCAGGGAGTCATTATGCGATTTCCAAAGCGATATGTGCGGTCGGCATCGATCGCGGGCGTTGCCGCCCTTTTTTCCATGGCCCTGTTCGCCGGCGCGCAGGCCCAGCCGCAGCCGGACCGGCAACCGATGCACAGGGAGATGGCGAAGGCCAAGGCCGAACGACTTGCCGCGCTCCGGACGGCTGTTCCGGCACAGTCGGCGGGACAGGCGGACTACGACGTCAAGTATTACAAGCTTCATATCACTATCGATCCTTCCACGGAGACTATAAACGGTTACGTGACGGTGACGGGAAAGGTGTTGAACAATCTCAATGTGGTCGAACTCGACCTGTCAAACACCCTGATCGTGACGATGGTCCGCGGTGGCGGCCTGGTATTCCCGTTCACGCATGTGAATTCCATTCTCTCGGTGACGCTGGACAGGACCTACATCACGGGGGAGGCGTTTACCTTCAACGTCTATTACGAGGGCAGCCCCGATCCGGCCTACGAGGCGTTCGGCTTCGACACGTACGGCGAAGAGCCGATGATCTGGAGCCTCAGCCAGCCGTACGGGGCGCGGAGCTGGTGGCCGTGCAAGGACGTTCCCTCGGACAAGGCCGACTCCGTCGATCTCGAGATCAAGGTCCCGACGGGTCTGATCGTAGCCTCGAACGGCACTTTGCGCGGCGTCACGAGCGCGTTCGGGTGGGACACCTACTCGTGGCACGAAGGGTACCCCATAGCCACCTATCTAGTATCGGTGGCCATCCATCCGTACACCGTGTTTTCCCACTGGTACCGCTACTCGAGGACGGACTCGATGGAGGTCCGCTACTACGTCTTCCCCGATAACTACGAGAACGTGCAGGAAAACTACGCCAGAACAGTTCCAATGATCGGGCTGTTCTCGAGCCTCTTCGGCCAGTACCCGTTTCTCGAGGAAAAGTACGGGCACGCCGATTTCCTGTGGTACGGAGGCATGGAACATCAGACCATCACAAGCCTGGGGGTCTGGTGGAGCGAGTACCTGATCGCGCACGAATTATCCCACATGTGGTGGGGCGACATGGTGACGTGCGAAGACTTCCACCACATCTGGATGAATGAAGGGTTCGCAACGTACAGCGAGGCTCTCTGGTCGGAGCACACGTACGGAGACTCTGTTTACCATCAGGATATGGCGGCCGCGAAATATTTCGGCCCGGGCACCGTCTATGTTCCCGACCCCGACGACTGGGATCGCATCTTCCACACAGGTCTTTCGTACGACAAGGGTTCATGGGTCCTCCATATGCTCCGCCACGTGGTCGGCGACGAAACCTTCTTCGGGATTCTGCAAACCTACTACGCCGATTCGCGATATCAGTACGCGACGGTGACGACCGAACAGTTCCGCGATCTCTGCAAGGACGTATCCGGAATGGATCTGGACTTCTTCTTCCACGAGTGGATCTACGAGGAGTACTACCCGAGCTATGGGTACGACTGGACGGCGACACCGAATGGCTCTCTCTATGACGTGAATGTCACGATCAAACAGCTCCAGAGCCACTATATTTTCAAAATGCCGATTGACGTTCGCATCACGGCGGGCGGGCACGACCATAACTTCGTCGCATGGGACAGTCTCGCGACGCAGAGCTTCACATTCACTCTGGCCGACGAGCCGGCGGGCGTCGAACTCGATCCGGACGAATGGATCCTGTGCACCGTCGAGGAGCCTCTCGCGAATCCGACCTTCGACCGGGGGATCCTCCTCGTGAACGGGGTGGATTTCGACGTCTATGGAGCCGAGATCTGGACCGCCTGCGAGGACAGCGCTTTCTGGGGCGGATACGACATCAGCTTCTGGGACTGTTTCGAGGAAACGGCTTCGGGGTATCCGGCCAACCTCCCTGCTCCGCTGGGGCACGGCCGCGTCCCGTCCGACAGCCTGAGGCAGTTCTCGACCGTCATCTGGATCGGGAACAACTACAACGGCGATCTCACGGACTGGTACGATACTTCGATCCTCTCGTACCTGTACGCGGGCGGCAACGTCCTGCTCCTGACACGACATGGCCAGATTTTTGTCACCGAACCGATGCGCCAGTATCTCGGGATAACGTGGAACGAAAGCAGCCCGGGCACGCTCAACGACTGCGCGGCCGCATATCCCGGATTGAACGATATGGAGCACATCGGAGAGCAGAACTCGTGCGCGGTTTTCGATACGGCGCTTGCGACCGCGGAGAGCGGGATTCTGTTCAAGGAGACACTGACCTTCCCGACCCGTCTGGGCCTGGGAGTGTGGCGAAATCCGGCTTCCGGCGGGACCTGCCGAGCCGACGGAGCCCGGTTCGTTTTCGTGAGCGGGCGGCCGTACCGGTGGAATCACGATCAACTCCGCGCCAACGTCGAATTTATTCTCGGCGAGCTCTTCGGCGAGCCCTGGTCGCCCGCTACGGGCGCGGCCGAAAACCCGCGCCCGCCGGCTTTCCATCTCGGCCAGAACTATCCGAACCCGTTCAATCCGCGGACCATGATTCGTTTCTCGATTCCGGAACGGCGCACGGTGAGGCTCCATGTTTACGACGTGGCGGGGAGGCTGGTGGCGTCTCTTGCCGACCGCGCATATCCCGCCGGAATTCACTCCGTGACATGGAACGGTACCAACCGCCGCGGGGAGCCTGTCGCGTCAGGGATCTACCTCTATCGCCTGCAGGCCGGCCAGGACACTGCCACGAGGAAAATGATATTGTTGCGCTGAAAAATTGTTCTTTGTACGTCTCCACTCCAGTGACATAATGAACTCCATTCAAGGGAGCCTAATTCCCACAGAACGAGCCAGGAGGGAAATCATGAAACGCCTTTTGCTTTGCTATTTGGCGCTTGCACTGTTGAGCGGCAGCGCCCTCATCGCCCAGGTTCCGCAGACAATGAGCTACCAGGGAGTGCTTGTCGATGAGAGCGGCGTCGCCGTGCCGGACGGGAGCTACGATATCGTCTTCGGCTTGTACGACAACTCCGCGGGCGGTACACAGGTATGGACCGAGACCCTCCCGGTGACGGTCGCGAAGGGCGTTTTCAGCATCGTTCTTGGAACGATCAATCCCATAAGCACGGCCTTCGACCGGCCTTATTGGCTGGGGTTGGCGATCGAGGGTGGCGCAGAGCTCAGTCCGCGAACCCGGCTGACGGCGTCGCCGTATTCTCTCATGGCGCAGGAGGTGGCCGACGGCGCGGTGACGGGCGGGAGCATCGCGGGCGGGCAGGTTGTGAAAAGCGTCAACACGCTGAAGGACGATGTGACGTTGGCCGCGGGGAGCAACGTGACGATCACGCCGAGCGGGAACACCCTTACGATAGCGGCGGCGGACGGGGACGGAGGAGATATCACGTCGGTCAGCGCCGGGACGGGGCTGTCCGGGGGAGGGGGGAGCGGGGATGTGACGCTTTCCGTCGTTGTTCCTTTGAGCCTCACGTACAGCGCGTCGGTCGCCCCGATTCAGGGCTACAACAACGGCACGGGGAGCGGCGTCAGGGGAAGCAATATCGGAGGCAACTATGGCTATCTCGGCTCGAACACGTACGGGGTGTATGGCTGGGCGTTCGGTTCTAACCGCGCCGTGACCGGATCGCACGGCAACAACAACTATGGCGAGCTGGGCACCGAGGACTGCGGGGTGTACGGTCAAAATAGCGCGGGCACATACGGCAACATCGGATCAAGCATCAGCGGCGTGTTCGGCATGCATTCCAGCGGCAATTATGGTTATCTCGGCCGCGACACCTATGGAGTCGAAGGATACAGTGCGGGGGGCAACGGCGTGCGCGGCTGGAGCGACACCGGGTACGGCGTCTACGCGCAAAGCGCAAGCGGCGCGGGCTGCTGGGGATCGAACAACGGCAGCCTCAATTACGGATACCTCGGCTCCGACGATTACGGAGTTTATGGGTCGAACTCCGCCAGCGGATGCTACGGCTATATCGGTTCCGCCAGCTATGGGGTATATGGTGAAGACAGCAATGGCAACGCGGGGTTCCTTGGCGCGGGTCTCGATGCCGTGTACGGTACAACCTATAGCGGGCGGGGAGTATACGGCGTCGCAACAACCGGCGAAGGCGTGGAGGGCCGGCATCTTCAAAGCGGCAATTACGGCCAGCTCGGCACCGGCAACTACGGAGTCTTCGGCGAGAGCGAAGATAACTACGGCGTCCGCGGCATCAGCTCGACCAGCTACGGCATGTATGCAACGAGCACATCGAGCGCGGCCGTGCGGGCGATCAGGACGGGCGGAGGCGACTACGCGGGGCGCTTCAGCGGAAACGTCGAGGTGACGGGGACGCTCTCCAAGGGCGGCGGCTCGTTCAAGATCGACCACCCGCTTGATCCGCAAAACAAGTATCTCTACCACTCGTTTGTCGAGTCCCCCGATATGATGAACATTTACAATGGAAATACGGCTCTCGACGGGAGAGGCGAGGCATGGGTGGAACTCCCGGAGTGGTTCGAGGCTTTGAACGGAGATTTTCGGTATCAACTCACGGCGATCGGGGCGCCCGGTCCGAACCTGCATATCGCCGAGAGGATTGCGGGCAACCGGTTCAGGATTGCGGGGGGCTCGGCGGGGATGGAGGTCTCATGGCAGGTGACGGGCGTTCGCCGCGATCCCTTTGCCCAGGCGCACAGGATCGAGGTGGAGGCGGACAAGCCGCAGGAGGAACGGGGGAAGTATCTTTATGCGCGGGAATACGGTGAGCCGGAGAGCATGGGAGTCGAGTATGAAGAGATGCAGAAAATGGAGGACGAGATCAGAACGAATGGAGAGCGGCGCCGTCTCGAACAGGAAAGGCTCAAGGTTGAAAATGCGGCTGTTCCACGGAGGAGATGATCAAACAGGCTCGCTCCGGGGGCGTGGGAGCGGAGATGGGTATGGCCTCTCGCATTCGCGCGCGTACCCATCCCGGCAACCGGGATATTCGCTGAATAGCGCATAACAGGAATAAACAGGTTCTACGAGGAGGGCGACATGTCGCGTAGCGTAATTTGCATGATCGCTGCAGCAGCGCTGCTCTTTGCCGCGCCTGCCCGCGCTCAGTATAACGTGCTTCACGGGCACGTCTGCAATGGAGGCGGGGTGCGCTCGGGCGGCGGATACGGCGTCCATGACACCGCTGGACAACCGCTGACAGGTATCACAATGGGCCCGTCGAACGCCGTGAAAGGCGGCTTCTGGTACTGCGCCTGGATCAGCTCAACCGTTGACGTCGCCTTCGTAGCGTTCTTCGCCGAGCTGCGTAACGATGCGGTCATCCTCGCCTGGGAGGCGGGCTCCTCTGCCTCGTTCGAGGGATTTCATGTGTACCGTTCGGAAACGAACGATGACGAGTTCGCGCGTATCACGTCGGTGCCTGTGGCGGCCGGCAGCGAGGCTGAGTACCGGGATGAAACGGCGCTTGCCGGAAAGACATACTTCTATCGCATCGGGGCGCTCTCTGGCGACGGAGAATGGTTCTCGCCGACTCTTTCGGTTTCGATCCCCCCGAAGCCGACGATGCTCTTCCAGAATTATCCTAACCCTTTCAATCCAAATACATCGATTGCTTTCCACCTTGCCACGTGCGGCCGGATTACACTTGCGATCTATGATATGCGTGGCGCCCGAGTGCGGATGCTCGTCGATGCGGCGCTCGCGGCCGGGAGGCATGTCGAGACGTGGGACGGGAGAAACGACGCCGGGAAACGGGTGAGTTCGGGTGTCTACTCCTGCCGGCTGCAGGCTGGCAAGGAGCAGATAACGAAGAAACTCGTTCTCTTGCGCTAGCGATCACCTGTTGTATGCACATGTTATTTCGCTCTTCGATTATCTGAAATGGGAATAAAAACAGGTCATGTCGGTCATCTCCGGGAAATTGGGTTGGCGCAAAGTTCCCGATGTCGCGTCTCCATGGAGGTTCGATAATGACGGGAACTTTTCCAGGGCCAAATGCGTAAGACCTTATACAATATCCCAATGTTTCTGAAAGGAGTATTTACCATGCAAATTCGAAGTTTCTTTTGCGGTCTTATGGCGGCTTGTCTGATTCTTCCGGTGGCCGCCGTTTCCCATGCCCAGCCGGCGCAACAAGGCAGCCTGCCGCCGATCGACGCCGCCACGCGCGCCGCCGTCGTCGACAGCATCGCCGCCGTCATAGATTCGATATATGTGCTCGGGGAGCCCGCCGCGCGCATTGTCGCGGAGTTAAAACGTGCGTCGGCCGCCGGCGAATACGACAAGATCACCGATCCGGCCGCGTTCGCCCAGCGGCTCCACGAGGACTGCCAGAGGATAAATCATGACGGGCACTTCAGGATCTATGCCATGCCGCCCCTCGATCCTACGACCGCCGCGACGGGGCATGACGAAAGTCCGGCCGACGTGGAACTCCGGAACCGGTATTTCAAGTCGATCAATTACGGCTTCAAAAAGGCCGAGATCCTGCCGGGCGGGATAGGATACATTCGTTTCGACTCCTTCTCCAACGGCGACGAGGCTTTCATGGCGGCCGCGGCGGCCATGAACTTCATATCGAACAGCAGCGCCGTGATCCTCGACCTGAGGTACAACGGGGGCGGTTCGGCGTCGATGATCAGGTTCGTCTGCGGATACCTCTTCCCCGAGGAAAAGCACCTTATCAACTGGGATATCCGAGCTGAGAAGAAGACGGTCCAGTCGTACAGCGCCGACTTCGTGCCCGGCCGGCGGATAACCGAGCAGCCCGTCTACATCCTCACCAGCGGGAATACATTCTCCGCCGCCGAAGAGTTCACCTTCGATCTGAGGAACCTCGATCGGGCCGTTGTCGTAGGCGATACGACAGGAGGCGGAGGGCACACCGTCGAGGGATACGTCTTCGATTTCGACAAGTTCCGCATGGGCATCCGTGTCCCGTACGGCAGGGCCTACAATCCCCTGAACAACGAGGGATGGGAAGGCAGGGGAGTCATCCCGCACATCCCCGTGCCGGCAGAGCAGGCCCTCGATGCCGCCCACGCGGACGCGCTGCGGAAGCTGTCGGCGGTCGAAAAGGATGAACGCGCCATGGCCGTATATAATTGGGCGCTGCAGGATCTCGAAGGCCGTCTTAATCCCGTGGAGATCACCGGCAAGCAGATGAAAAAGTACACCGGCTCCTTCGGGCCGAGGAGGATTATCATCGAGAACGGCGGCCTCTGGTACCAGAGGGAGAACGGCCCCAGGTATCGGCTCGCTGCCATGGGAAAGGACCTGTTCCGTGTCGGGGATCTAGATTTCTTCCGCCTTTCCTTCGGGTATGACGAAGCGGGAAAGGTCGTAAAGGCGATCGGACTGTACGATGACGGGCGCAGGGACGAGAACGCCAAAACCGGGAACTGATCCTGTCGACGCGGACGGCCTGAACACGTTGTCGTCGATGACCGGGACTACCGGAGAAGTATAAGTTTCCTCGATGATATTTTTTCTCCCGCCTCGAACCGGCAGAAGTATACGCCGCTTGCCAGCCGGTTCCCGCTGTCGTCCCTGCCGTCCCACTGCGTCTTGTGCAATCCGGCATCGTAATTTTTGGCGTCGAGCAGCCGGCGCAGTCGGCGGCCCGAGATATCGTATATCGTCATGGTAACGAATGTCTTTTCGGAAATATAGAATTCTATCGTCGTCGACGGGTTGAACGGGTTGGGGTAGGACCTTCTCAACATCGTTCCGGTTCCCGGGATATCGGGATTGACTCCAACGGTGTATTCCGGTATGCCTCCGAGCCGCAGGTCGCGGCACTGTATCCCCTCGTCGTCTACGGTCACGATCTCTATCATGTACAATCCGCCGGGGAATCCGGTCGTATCCCATTGAAGCGTGTCGACCTCTCCGTCGCCCGTGACGGTTCCAGAAGACACATTTATCCACCCGGTCGATGACGGAGCCTTTTCGAGCCGCCTGTTGACGGAGCCCTTCCCCGAAGAGCTTTTGCCGCCGCCTGCCGGAGGTGATACCTTTATGTACCCCTCTATCCAGGCGCAACCTTCCGTGCTGTCGGTGAACGAGTATCCCTCGAGGGTGGGCCGTCCGGCGTCGTTCTCGCCGACGCCGTACTCGTTGTCTTCCGTCGAACCTCCGCCGTTCGGATCCATGAAGTCGAGCGTGTATCCCACCTGACCGACCAGGCCCTCGCCCTGGTGCTCTTCATAATATTCGCTGTTCTTCGAACCGAGCGTGCCCGCGTGGCCGAGGGTATCCCCGGCCGAGTTGGTGTCGGCGAGAAGGATGATCACGTCCTCGCTGTCCGCCTCGAACTCGCGAAGCATCTCCCCTATATCCTCGTAATTTTCCACATCTTCGTGCTCCACTTCCCAATCGTCCGCGTTTTCGCCGTGATCGCCGAGATATTTGTTTATACCGGCGACGGCGTTGTCGGGATCGGTCCCCGACGAATCGGTCTTCATGTCACCGACAAGTTCCTCGGCCATCTCATCGGGAGTCGATTCATCCTGCGCTTCGTCTCCCCCGGGATTGTCGAGATTCCCGTGCCCGTGATCGGCGAAATACTTCAGGCAGGAAGCGGTCGCGGTCGGAGTGCAGGCCCAGTCGTCGAAATCCGTCCCGAGATTGTTCTGGTCGATCGCGACGAGGTCCCTCGAATAGTCCGGGGCGAGCGGGAATACGCGAAAGGCGGAAAAGCCGGCGGTTCCAAGCTCGTCCTCGACCGAAAACGTGATGTCGAAACAGGAATCCGCATGAAAATATATGACCGAATCCGGATCGACGCCGCTGAACACCGGGACCGGAGGCGTGGGATCGAGATATACGAGCGCCGTATCCATGTAGTGTCCCCACCCGGCGACCTCGAAATCGACCATGACGTCGTAATAGCCGCCAAGAGTGCTGAGCGCCGAGATGTCGAGATAACCGGCCCATCCGTCGCCGTTCTCCATGATGCTGACTGTGCCGTAATTTCCCCCGGCGCCTTCGTAATCGGTCCAGAAGGGCAGGAACGGCCCCTCGCCCGATTCCCTGAACAAGAACTGTGCGCCGACCACATCCGCATCCGGCACGCCGATCGCGGCCCTGACCTCTATCACATCTTCGCCGTATTCCTGTGCCACTTCCGATCCGTACTCCGTGTCCAAAATGACGAGCGCTTCCGGTTCGGACAGCGGATGGTTCACCTCGCTCCACAGCGTTATCTCGCCCACCGCCAGCCCGCCTTCGTTGTAGACGATGATCACGGGATTGGCCATTTCGTAGAGGCTTCCGTACGGCGGCCAGCCGTCTATGATGCCCGCAAGGTGCATCGGTTCGTAGGTTAGGAGTGTATCGCCGGGGAAGACGCCGGGGATCTCGAGTTCGTACATTATATCGAAGAAACTCTCAGCCGGGAAATCGATCCATTCTTCCAGGCTTCGCGAGCTTCCATAACTTGCCACGTCAGGGTTGTTACGTATAACGATCCCCGTTCCCGTCAGTTCCATCCCGAGGAGCTCGTAATCGATCGTCATATGGTTATCCGGCGCGGGATACACGTCCGAATAGCCGATCGTCATTGTTCCCGACACCTCGACCTCTTCGGGAGGAAAACCGTACAAGGTCAGTATAAACCCCGCATCTTTGGCGACCGTCACCTCGTTCACGAATACGGGGACGGTTGCCGGGTAGCCGGCAGCAAGGATGACCATAAGTAAAGCGAGGATGACGATTCCGGAGAATCGTTTTAAGGAATGCATCGCCGCACCTCCGTGTTATCGCGCGCGTCATGATATCATGCGAATGGACGATTCATCCCCCGGGATCGTGTGTCGGATTTTCAGAGTACTTTTCCCTTAAGGATCTGAAGGCCATCCGCCGTCAGACCTGATCGATTTTACACCATTTTCAATAGAAATTCAAGGAGGATCGGTATTTGGAAAGGACCGCGCCGCACACGGATTGCGCCGCGTGTCAAATCCGGATACCGTCAGCTCTTTCTGAGCTCCCGTCGGAGGATCTTCCCTGTAATCGTCTTGGGAAGTTCGTCCATGTACTCGATGAGTCTTGGATACTTGTAGGGAGCGGTCGTCTTCTTCACGTGCTCCTGGAGTTCCCTGGTCAGCGCCTCGGAGGGCTTGTATCCTTTAACGAGAATGACGAACGCCTTGACGACGATTCCGCGAACGCCGTCCGGGTCGGGCGCGCCCACGACGGCGCATTCCTGTACGGCGGGGTGCTCGATGAGGGCCGATTCCACCTCGAAGGGCCCGATGCGGTACCCGGAGGATTTTATCACGTCGTCATCGCGGCCGACGAACCAGAAATACCCGTCCTCGTCCTTGTACCCCCTGTCGCCGGTGAAGTAGTAATCCCCGCGGAACGCCCGCTCCATGATGTCCTTGTCTTTCCAGTATTCCTTGAAAAGTCCCGGCGGCCGCGTCCTGCCGATGTTGAGCGCGATATTCCCCTCCTCGCCGGCCTTGAGCTCGTTGCCTTCGTCGTCGACGATGCGGACGTCGTGGCCCGGGGTCGGCTTGCCCACCGAACCGTACTTGATCTTCATGAAGGGGAAATTCGAGAGGACGCAGACCGTCTCGGTCTGCCCGTAGAAATCGTATATCTCGAGTCCGAACGCGTTCTTCCACACCCTGATGACCTCGGGATTAAGAGGCTCGCCGGCGCTCATCGAATGCCGGAGTTTCAGTTTGTATTTTGAAAGGTCCATCTGGATCAGCATCCTGTACACCGTCGGCGGCGCGCAGAATGTCGTCACTCCGTAAGTCTCCATCGCGCGAAGAAGGCCGTCAGGATCGAAACGCCCGGGGGTTTCCCACTGGATGACGGCAGCTCCCGTAATCATCTGGCCGTAGAGTTTCCCCCATGCGGCCTTTGCCCAACCCGTCTCCGAGATCGTCCAGTGAAGGTCCTTGTCGGTGAGCGACTGGGCGAAACGCGCGGTCACCTCGTGTCCCAGCGGGTAACTGTGCGTATGTAACACCATCTTCGGATGTCCCGTCGTCCCCGAGGTGAAGTAGATCAGCATGGGATCGGTCGATTTTGTCCTCTCGATCCTGTTTCTGTCGAGAGGCTCCTTAATTTCGTGCATCTCCTCGTCGTAATTGAACCAGCCGGCCCGCTTCCCGTCGACGAGCATCAAATGCCTGAGGGTGGGGCAGCTTGCCTTCGCCACCTCAACGCTGTCCGCGTGGTCGAGATCGGTGAGAACCATCGTCGCTTCCGCTCTGTTTATGCGGTACTCGATGTCCTTCGACGTGAGAAGAACCGTTCCCGGCATCGGGACGACGCCGAGCTTGGACATCCCGATAAGCGCGATATACCATTCAGGTATGCTCTGAAGTATGACGAGGACCCTGTCCCCCTTTTTAAGTCCGATCTTGTGTAGAACGGCGGCGAACAGGTCGGAATCCCTGCTGAGGTCGAAAAAGGTATGGTACCGGTCGTGCTTTCCCGTGCGGTCGATAGAGATGAGGGCGAGCTTCGTGCGGTCCTCGGCCCACTTGTCCACCACATCGAACCCGAAATTGTAGTATTCCGGGATCTCCCAGGCGAAGTTTCTGTAAAGCTCGTCGTAATTATTGATTTGTTCCGTCGTATTCGTCTTGTCCGTCATATGAAATTCCTCTCATCTTCCTGACCGGCCCTGAGTCGGTGAATCGACCGTTAAATATCTCACGGGGACCCTCCCGATTGGGGATAATATCATGAAAATTCCGCCGCCATGCCAGCGGATTCTAAGTATCCCGTCGCCGTCCGGACACAGTTTTATTACTTGACACCGGGGCTGGTTGTCGGTACATTCCTAAATAAGTATTACTCGCAGATAGGAATGTACCGTGAAATTGGAAAATGCCGAGGTCGAGCGCCGTATCGGGATATTCAGGGCGGCGGTGAGGGAAGCCGGAGTGAAGCTTACACACCAGCGCCTCGAGATCTTCCGGGAGGTCGCCTCGCGCCTCGACCATCCTGACGCCGAGTCGGTCTTCCGCGCCGTCCAGTCAAGGATGCCGACGGTATCTCTCGACACGGTATACAGGACACTGTGGCTGCTGAGCGATCTCGGGCTTGTCGCCACGCTCGGTCCCAGGCATGGGGGGATGCGTTTCGACGCCAACATGAAACAGCACCATCATTATATATGCATGCGCTGCGGCCTGACGCGGGACTTCGAGTGCGGCGAGCTCGACGCTTTGAACATCCCCGATGGCGTGAAGGAGTTCGGCAGCGTCGTAGCCGCTCATGTCGAGGTGCGCGGTATCTGCGGGAGTTGTTTGAAGGAGCAGGCCGGGGGCGGGTGAAAACGGCCTCCGGGCAACCTCAGGGAAAGGAGAAAAACACATCATGAGCAAAAAGAAGAAGCTGACGACCGTCGCCGGAGCGCCGGTAGTCGACAACCAGAACTCGATGACGGCGGGGCCGCGTGGCCCGATGCTGCTGCAGGACGTATGGTACCTGGAGAAGCTCGGCCATTTCGACCGGGAGGTCATCCCGGAGCGCCGCATGCACGCCAAGGGCTCGGGTGCGTTCGGGACATTCACCGTCACGCACGACATCACGAAGTACACGAAGGCTAAAATCTTCTCGGCGGTCGGAAAGAAGACGGAGATGTTCGCGCGTTTCTCCACCGTGGCCGGCGAGCGCGGGGCGGCAGACGCCGAGCGCGACATTCGCGGCTTCGCGATGAAATTCTACACCGAGGAAGGGAACTGGGACCTCGTGGGTAACAATACGCCGGTCTTCTTTCTTCGCGATCCGCTGAAGTTTCCCGACCTGAACCACGCGGTCAAGCGCGATCCGCGCACCAACCTTCGCAGCGCAAAGAACAACTGGGATTTCTGGACATCGCTGCCCGAGGCGCTGCACCAGGTGACGATCACGATGAGCGACCGGGGGATTCCGGCGTCGTACCGCCACATGCACGGCTTCGGAAGCCACACCTTCAGCATGATAAATGCAAAGAACGAGCGTTTCTGGGTCAAGTTCCACATGGTCTGCCAGCAGGGTATCAAGAACCTGACCGACGCCGAGGCCGAGGCTGCCGTCGGCAAGTGCCGCGAGAGCCACCAGCGCGACCTTTACGGCGCCATAGAAAAGGGCGACTTCCCCCGCTGGAAGATGTTCATACAGGTGATGCCGGAGAAGGACGCAGCCAAATCACCCTACAACCCGTTCGACCTTACGAAGGTCTGGTTCAAGAAGGACTACCCGCTGATCGAGGTCGGTGTGATGGAACTGAATAAAAATCCGGAGAACTACTTCGCCGAGGTCGAGCAGGCCGCCTTCAACCCGGCGAACATAGTGCCCGGCATCGGCTTCTCGCCGGATAAGATGCTCCAGGGTCGTCTCTTCTCGTACGGCGACGCGCAGCGCTACCGTCTCGGCGTCAATCACCACCTGATCCCGGTCAACGCGCCGCGCTGCCCGGTGAACAGCTTCCACCGCGACGGCGCCATGCGCGTCGACGGCAACCAGGGAAGCACGCTCGGCTACGAGCCGAACAGTTACGGCGAGTGGCAGGAGCAGCCCGATTTCTCCGAGCCGCCGCTTAGCATCGAAGGGGCCGCTGATCGGTGGAACCATCGCGAGGATGACGACTATTATTCGCAGCCGGGACTTCTGTTCAACCTGATGAGCGCCGATCAGAAGAAGGTCCTCTTCGAGAACACCGCCAGGGCTATGGGGGATGCTCCGAAGGAGATCAAGGTCCGCCACATCGGCAATTGTTATAAAGCCGATCCGGCTTACGGCGAGGGAGTGGCCAGCGCGCTCGGGATACCGATGAGCGAGGTTCCAAAGGGTAAGTGACGTCCCTGGGGGCTTGCGGGAAATTCTTTGCCCGGCGGCGCGAAACCGGATTTTAATTGTCCACGGTCAGTATTCCCCGGAGCCGGATATCCTTCGAGGAAGAACCGATCATGATCCGGAAATCCCCCGGTTCGACGATGGGTTTCATGTCCCCGCCGAGCATCGAAAGCATTTCCGGGGTGATGACGAAACTCAACTCCTTCGCCTCGCCGGGCATCAGGCGGACGCGCTCGAATCCCTTGAGTTCGGCGACAGGACGCGACAGAGACGCGATCTCGTCCCGGATGTACAACTGGACGACCTCATCCCCTTCACGCGGGCCTATGTTTTTTACCTTGAAACGAACGGCCGTCGAATCGGAAGGAGAGATCCGCGCCCTGTCGAAGGACAGATCGCCGTATTCGAACGAAGTGTAGCTGAGACCGAATCCGAAGGGGAAAAGCGGCTCGCCGGAAAGATCGTAGTAGTCGTCGCCGCGGCCGGTGGGTTTGTGGTTGTAGACGAGGGGGAGCTGGCCTTCGGCGGCGGGGAATGTGACGGGCAGCCGTCCGGCAGGGTTAAAGTCGCCGAAAAGAATCCCGGCGACAGCGTGTCCGCCCTGCTCGCCGGGGTACCAGACTTCGAGGACAGCCGAAACCTTGTCGAGCCACCGGGTCATGGTGACGGCGCTCCCGCCGACAAGAACGACGACGACCGGTTTCCCCGCGGCCGCGACGCGTTCGATCAGCTCCTCCTGCCGGCCCGGAAGGCCGAGCGAGGCCCTGTCCCTGAACTCGCCTTCATCTATCCCGGCGACGACGATCACAACGTCGCTTTGCCCTGCGAGTTTTACGGCACTCTCGATGTCGGTTTCTCCGGTCCGCTGTGCGCCGGCATTTCTGCCGCACCCCGCGGCGTATTCCACTCCGACGGACCGGCCGGCTCTCTCCCTAATGCCTTCGAGGATGCCGATCCTTCTCGTTCCGGCGCCGCTGTACCCGCCGAGGCGGGCTTCGACCGCGTCGGCGCCGATGACGGCCAGCGAACGGATCGTTTCATCGAGCGGAAGGGTGCCGACCTCGTTCTTCAGGAGTACGATCGATCTGAGCGCCGCCTCGCGCGCAAGCAGGACATGCTCCTTCGATCCGACGAGATTTGTTGCCTCGAGTGCAAGCCGGACATGCTCCTTCGATCCGACGAGATTTGCCGCCTCGATCGTCGGCCGGACATGCTCTTTCGCTCCCGGGGCGTCTTCGGCGGAATCGATATAGGGATTATCGAACAGCCCCAGCTCGAATTTCACGCTGAGGACGCGGGCGACGGCCCTGTCGATGATCCCGCGGTCTATACTCCCGTCGACAAAGGGTTTCAGGAAAAGCGAATGATGATCGTACGAGGTCTGGAAGATCACGTCGAGGCCGCTTTCGATGGCGCGCCGGGCCGATTCCGCGAAGCCGCCCGTCGTGAAATGAAGCGTGTTCGCCCCGCCGACCGCGCATGCGTCGGATATGACGAAGCCTTCGAATCCAAGCTCTTTTTTAAGCAGAGTGTCGTTCAGCCAGGCGTTGGCCGTGCACGGCGTGCCGTCGAGGGAATTGTACGAGGTCATTATCGATCGCGAGCCTCCGCGAAGGATGCACGCCGCGAACGGGGGCAGGTGGATTTCACGAAGAAGGCGCTCGCTTAAATGGATCGGGTAGCTGTCGCGCCCTCCGTCGCCGACATTTGCGATAAAATGCTTCGGGGTGGTGACGACCCCGAGCTTTTCGAACTCCGAGACGAAGGCGGCGCCCATCTGCGACGAAAGGAACGGGTCCTCTCCGTAGGTTTCCTCGGTTCGCCCCCATCGCACGTCGGAGGCGATGTTCACGACGGGGGAGAGAACCTGCCGTATGCCGCGGCCCCTGCATTCGACGGCGATGGCTTTCGACACCGCGTGCATGAGAGATGTATCGAAGGACGCCGCCAGCGCGATCGCCTGCGGGAACACTGTGGCGTCGGGGTGAACGAGGCCGTGCAGCGCCTCGTCGAACGGGATGACGGGGATGCCGAGGCGCGTCTTTTCGACGAAAAAACGCTGCATGGAATCGACGAACGCGGCCGAGCATGCGGAATGGCCGAACGAACCGACCTGGAACCCGAACGCGCCGCGGTCGCACCTGCCGATATCCTCGATGCGGTTGGTGGAGAGCATGAAAAGCTGCCAGAACTTCTCCTCCGGGGTCATGCGCGAAAGAAGATCTTTCACACGCGTCTCGACGGGAAGCCGCGGATCCTTGTATGCGTCGGGAATCCCCGGTTCCCTGTGCGGCTGCGCTTCCGCCCGCCCGCCGAAAAACAGCGCGATGACGGCGATACTAATGAACCACGAGCTCATCTGTGAATATCCATGCCTTTCCGCCGCTCCCCTTGTGCCAGGGAGGACACGATTTCATGTTGACGGCCCTGACCCTGACGAACCGCGCTTCGACCGGTACGAACCTTACGGCGAATGGTTCGACTACGGCTCCGTACCTTGACGCCGGAACGGCGTTCTTCGCCGTGCCGACCGTGGTGTACCCGATGCCGTCCACGGAAATCGAGAATTCCACCGAGAGCGGCATGAAGATCCACGATTCGATGTCCTGGAGAAAATCGGCACCGACGCCCGATACCGTCCGCGCCGAGCCGAGATCGATCGTCGCCTCCATGTCTTCGCCCTCGAAGCCGAGCCAGTGCATGTGGTAGTCGTCCCATCCCCTGAGCCCGTCGGTCAGCGAGGATTCGTCCCCGCCGAGGTATTTGGGGCTTGCCGGCGGGGCAAGGGAGACCGTCTTCGATCTGCCGAGGTGGGATTGCGCGCTCCTTGCGAGGAAGGACCGGGTCGCCGCCTCGTATCGATCGGGGGAGGTTCCCCTTTCCCAGAGGATGGAGATCCCCGCCTTCCGGCATCCGCCGACGAAAACCGAAAGGAGCGAATCGATCCCGGGCAGCACGCTCAGCGTCCCGTCTCCGTTATCGGCAAAGCATCCTCCCGCCGCCGTTCCGAGAACCTTGGCCTGTTCGAGCAGCGCGAACTGCAGGGGAAGCCTCGCCGTCCTGACACGTTCGAGATACACGGTCTCGTTTTTCACCGCGTCCTCGGCCAGGTCGAAAAAATCGTCGTACCTTTTCATCATGGCCGCCGAAAGGTGGCCGTTCTCCGATGAGGAGGGGTAGCCGTATATCAGCAACTCCTCGCCCGACGCCTCGAGCGCGTCGTGCATCCCGTCTATGTACCGTCGGATGTGGGGCGCCGCGCCGCCGTAATAACCGTCGAGAAAATCGTTCATCAGCGAATCGACGTTCGCATCGGGGTTCCAGAGCAGTTTTGCGATAAGGTAGATCCGCAGCTCGGCAAACTCTCCGTGCATGTCGGATACCCCCTGCTCGAATATCGACTCGATCCCGTTGCGTGCGAAGAACCGGATGTTCGGTTGAAGCACCCGCAGGTTGGGGAAGGGGCTAACGAGGTTACGAAACTGGATGACGTAGTCCCAGAGGAATATGTTATCGGTGATCTTTCGCCAGTCCTCGACGTCCCTTACGAAGGACGCGCCGCCCGGGTCGCTGTCGATCGGACGGCTCCGGTTGCACTCGATGCTGCAGAGCATGATGTTCACGTTCGGCTCCGGCACGATGTGCCTCGGCGCGGAGCGCGAATACTGGTAGGCGAGCGTGGAAATGATCTTGTCGGGGAACTCGGCTGCGACCCGGTTGACGAAGGATATGATGGACCCGGACGGCGAACCCTCGACGCTGTCGATGGCGCTGCACGAGCGGCACCCGCAGGGGCAGTAGGTGTCGTTCTGAGAGACCGACCAGAATCGCGCCCCGGGATTTTCCCTCATCAGCGCGCGGAGTTCGTCCACCACGATTCGAAAAACGTCGGGATTCGAAAGGCACAACTGGCCGTCCGGCACGCGGGTCCCGTTCAGTTCGGAGAAATACTCGGGGTGGTCGCCGAAGTATCTTTCCGGCGGGACGAGTGTGCCGAAGGTGTGGACGAAAAGCCCCCAGTCGTCCCTGGTGTCGAGCTTGTGCCAGGCCCCGTAGGAAGGCTCGTGGAAATTCTGCATCCTGAAGGTCACCGGCGGCACCTGCGTGTCGTCGATTTGGGGCAGGACGAGCGTGGAATTTTTTGGAATGACGGTGACCGATGGCGAATATTTGCGGCAGCCGAGCCGTTCCTCTATAAATGTGTACACGGCGTTCCGTAGTCCGTGTCCGGTGCGGGCCGTTAAATGCAGGCGGTCGTGTTCGGTCCATATGCGGAAGCCGTCGCTTCCCAGGTCGCGGGCCTTCGAATCCCGGGCGGAGTCCTTTGCGCCGGAGCCTGCGGCGGTGCCGGAGCCCGCAGCGGTGCCGGAGATCGTGGCGGCGCCGGAACCCGAAGCGACGCCGGAGCCTGCGGTGGCGCCGGGGATCGCCATATCGATCTCCAGAAGAATCTGCCGTCCGTCCTTCGCCCGCTCATGAACGATGGGCAGACTCGCGCCCGAGATCCCGCGGATGTACCGGACAATGGTATCGGCGTCGGCGCGAACGGACAAAGGGGCGGCGGGGTCTACATACACGCTGAAGTCGCTGCGGCCGTTTCGGGCAAGCTCTATGGAGCCGGAAGGGGGCATGCAGCCTGC
>JBFYZH010000139.1:0-10517 GCA_041309605.1 Candidatus Krumholzibacteriota bacterium | reverse complement strand
GCCTGTACCCCGATTTCAGCGGTCCTCCATTTTCAAAAGTCACCATCGATCCCACGGCGTCGTCTCCCTGGATATTCGAAACATCGAATACCTCTATCCTGAAAGGTGAAGATGGAAGTCCCAGGGTCTTCTTGATTTCAACGAGAAGCTGCACGGTCGAAGTATCCCTTCCACTGTCCGCTATGAGCTTCATCGAAGCGTTCTTTTCGGCTAGGTCGAGAAGCCTTTTCCTGTCCCCTTTTTCCGGCACTCTGATCGATACTCTGCGTCCGGTTTTCACACTCAACCAGTCCTCTATGACACTTTCACCATCGGGCCTGAACTGGGAATGGAGGATTGCCGGGATGTCGGTCGCCGAATGGTAGTAAAGTTCCATAAAAGACCCCATCAGGGAGGATCGATCGTTCTCCCCCGTGTCGTCGAGGATGAACGATTCCGAGCCGAGGACTCTTCCGTCCCTCACGCGCAGGACGACCGCGCAGGCTTTCGTTTTTTCGGCGACCAGAGCTATGACATCCTCGTCCGTACCGCCCGGCTCCACCGCGTGCCGCCCGTTCGAGACCTTCGACAGAGCTTTGAGCTGGTCCCTGACTATCGAAGCTTCCTCGAATTTGTGCTGCATGGACAATTCCTTCATCCGCTTTTCGAGTATACCTGAAAGGTTCCTGCTGCGACCCTTGAGAAACAATCTTATGTGCCCGACGATCTTCGCATACTCCGGTTCATCGATCCTGCCCGTGCACGGTCCCAGGCAGCGCTTTATCTGGTAGTTCAGGCATTCCCTTGTCCTGCCCTGTCTGAACGTCGCGCCGATGCAGTCGCGCAGCGGGAATATCGTCTGTATCAGTTCCATCGTTCTTCTTACTGCTCGGGTATCCGTATAAGGTCCAAAATACTCCGCGCCGTCGTTGACTATGTTTCTCGTCAGGCATAATCGCGGGAATTGTTCATTGACAGTCAGCTTCAGGTATGGGTACTTCTTGTCGTCTTTCAGCCTGACGTTGTACTTCGGCCTGTATTCCTTGATCAGGTTGCATTCGAGCACAAGCGCCTCGACTTCGTTTTCAGTCGCGATATAATCGACGTTATCGATCGATGAAACCAGCGCCTTTGTCTTTGTATCGAGTTTCTCCGGGTTCTGGAAATAACTTCTTACCCTGTTGCGGAGTATCTTGGCCTTCCCTACGTAAATAATCCTGCCCTTTTCGTCCTTCATGAGGTAGACGCCGGGTGAATCAGGCATCCGCCTCAGAGCGTCGCGCACTTTATTCACCTGTTTACTTGACAAAATGAAACCCTTCTAGTATGTTATGCCATCGTTGGAGGTGAATGCCACATGCCGAGTACAAAATCAGTAGTGAAGAGATTGCGCCAGAACGAGGTCAGGCGCGTCAGGAACAAAAACCACAGGACCGGTCTTCGCAATGCCGTAAAAGCTTTCAGGGCCGTCGAAGACTCGGGCGCCGCGAAGCAGCAGCTGCCTTCGGTCGTATCGACTATCGACAAATCGGTTAAAAAAGGGATCATCCATCACAGAACTGCCGCTCGTATGAAATCCAGGCTCTCCAGAAAAGCGAACGGATCCTAGGACCCTTTATTTCCGAGAATCTCCTCGAGAATCTTTTCAACGGCATCTCCGACAGGTATTTCATCTACCTGTCGGGATGCGCGGTGGAACAGTTCTACCTTGCCTTCGGCCAGCTTTCTGCCTATAGTCAGCCTCAGCGGTATCCCCACCAGTTCTGAATCCTTGAATTTGACACCGGGACTCAGGTCCCTGTCATCCGTAAGGACGCCGGCCCCCTTTTCCAGAAGCTGCGATTCGATGCGCAGTGCCGTTTCCATCACCTCTTTATCACTCGTGTTGACAGGAAGGATTATCACGTCCAACGGTGCAATTGATGCAGGCCAGACTATCCCGTCCTTGTCGTGTTTCTGTTCTATAGCGGCCGCCACCATCCTGCTCACCCCGAAACCGTAGCATCCCATTATAAAGGGGCGGTTTTCGCCTTTCTCGTCGAGAAAAGTGGCGTTCATGGCGGACGAGTATTTCGTTCCAAGCTTGAATATATGGCCCACCTCGACTCCGTTGGCCTGCGACATGGGCAAGGAACAGCGAGGGCAGAGGTCGCCTTCGCGCGCCATGGTAAAATCTCCCCAGGTGTCTATCGTAAAATCCCTTCCCTCCCGGACGCCGGTCAGGTGGGTGTCGGCCCTGTTGGCCCCCACTATCATGCTCGAGTATCCTCTTACCATCTCGTCGGCGAATATCCTTGTCCCTTCCGGGAGTCCGACTGGACCGGAAAAGCCTACTGGGCCGCCGGTCAGATCCATTATCTCGCTTGCTTCCAGGAACCTGATCGCCGGGTCGTCCATGATCCTTACGAGTTTAATATCGTTTACTTCCCTGTCACCGGGGATCAGGAGGGCGACATTCGACTCCCCTGTTCTGTACAGCAGTGTTTTGACTATCCCGCTGGAGGCTACGCCGAGGAATCCGGCGATTTCATCGACCGTTGACATTCCGGGAGTGTCAACCTCGGAATAGTGAGCAGTGCCGGTCTCCCCCCTGGCTTGTTCCCTTTCGCTTGCCCTGGCTCTTTCGATATTGACGGCGTAACCGCATCCGCAACTGAGAATCCGGTCCTCGCCGTTCTCGGCAAGAATCATGAACTCGTGAGACTCGTTACCGCCGATATAACCCGATTCGGCTTCGACCAACCTGTAATCCAGGCCGCACCTTTCGATGATATTCCTGTAGGCCCGTTCGATTCGCCTGTAGGTCTTGTCGAGGCAATCGTCGGTCACGTGAAAACTGTATGCGTCTTTCATTATGAATTCTCGTGCCCGCATGACTCCGTAGCGCGGCCTTATCTCGTCCCTGAATTTGGGAAGCACCTGGTAGAGGCACTGGGGAAGATCCCGGTAGCTTCTCATATCGTCCCGCGCTATCATCGTTATAACCTCTTCGTGAGTCGGACCGAGCGCGAAAACACGATTGCGGCTGTCGCGGAGCTTGAACAGCTCGGGCCCGAAATTCTTCAGCCTCCCGCTTTCCCCATATATCTCCTCGGGGTGGAGGATCGGCATAAGCACTTCCTGGCAACCGGCCGCATCCATCTCCTCCCTGATAATATTTTCGATCTTCTTCAGGACTTTGAACCCAAGCGGCAGAAATGTGTATACCCCCGAAGTCAGTTTCTTTATCAGGCCGGCCCTGAGCATGAGGCGGTGGCTCGGTATCTCGGCCTCTCTTGGATTCTCTTTCAGCGTCGGGATACAGCTTTCTGACCAGCGCATATTGTCTCTTCCCTCTCTCGATCGCGGTTATCGTCGTTATAAACTGTTGCATCTTTAAAAAGTTACGATATATACTAAATGACCGCCTCTAAATATGCAAGATTGAAAAAGTTGACGGGCGGATTCGGGAGGAAAGGCTACCATGGGATCGATATTCATGGATAGATTGAACGAAGGGGTCATCCTTTTCGATGGCGCTATGGGGACGATGCTTTACGAGAGAGGCATTTTCATCAACCGTTGTTTCGACGAGATCAATATTTCGGATCCCACACTCGTCGGAAACATTCATCGTGAATACGTCAAGGCCGGGGCCGAAGTCATAGAAACGAACACTTTCGGAGCCAACAGGTTCAAGCTCAGGCTCCACAGCCTCGATTCGAGGCTCAAGGATATCAATACAAAGGGCGCCTTGCTTGCGCGTGAAGCCGCCGCGGGAAGCGACGTCCTCGTCGCGGGCGCCATCGGCCCGCTGGGCATCAGGATAGAACCCTGGGGGCCCACGTCGAACGATGAGGCCGAAGACGCTTTTTTCGAACAGGTGGCGGCACTGCTCGAAGGAAAAGTCGATCTGTTTATCCTCGAGACCTTTTCCGATCTCAACGAAATACATCAGGCGATCAGGGCGGTAAAAAAATCCTGCGATCTGCCGGTGATCGCCCAGATGACCCTTCAGCAGGACGGGCTCGGTCTGTACGGAACAGAGCCGGGAGAATTCGCCGTCAGACTCAGTTCGTGGGGTTCTGACGTTGTCGGCATCAACTGCACTGTCGGTCCGAAGATAATGCTGGAAGCCATAGAGAAGATGGCGGCTCAGGTCGGGACATACCTGTCCGCCCAACCCAACGCCGGTATTCCACAAAACGTGGATGGCAGGAATATATACCTTGCCTCTCCGGAATATTTGGCTGAATACGCGAGAAGGCTCGTGTCGGCGGGGGCATCCGTCGTGGGCGGATGCTGCGGCACGACGCCAGTTCATATAAAGGCGATGCGAAACGCTCTCTCCTCCGTCAAGCGAGGCGCCCGAAGATCGTCCGTGCCCATGCGCGAAATGACCGTTGAAGAGGATGTAAAAGCGGTTCCGATGGCCGGAAAATCCAAGCTGGCCGAGAAGATTTTCTCGGGCGCTTTTGTGCGGCTTGTAGAGTTGGTTCCTCCGAGAGGATGCGATCCATCGAGGGTCCTTGAATCTGCGTCCTTTCTCGCAATCAATAATATCGACGCGGTAAATATCCCGGACAGCCCCAGGGCATCCTCGAGAATGAGCCCGTTGGCAATGGCTGTCCTGATCGAAACAGGCACCGGGATGGAAACGGTGCTGCATTACTGTTGCCGAGACCGGAATCTCCTCGGGATGCAGTCGGATATACTCGGAGCTCATGCCCTGGGCCTCAGGAACTTACTCATAATAACCGGCGACCCCGTTAAAGCGGGCGATTACCCGGATGCAACTTCGGTTTTCGACATCGATTCCATAGGATTGACCAACGTCGTCCACAGGCTCAACAGGGGTCGCGATATCGGCGACCATGGATTCGGCAATCCGACGTCCTTTCTCATCGGTGTGGGCGTCAATCCAGGCGCAGCCGATTTCGAGCAGGAGATGGATAGGTTTTATTGGAAGGTCGAAGCGGGAGCAGAGTTCGCCGTGACCCAGCCCGTCTTCGATGTCGACCTTTTCGAACGGTTCATCAAAAGGATCGAATCGATGAAGATACCGGTCATCGCGGGGATATGGCCCCTCACCAGCTTCAAGAACGCCGAGTTCATGAATAACGAACTCCCCGGGGTATCGGTCCCCGGCGATATAATGGAAAGGATGCGCAAGGCCGGAACCGGCGAGGAAGCCATGAACGAGGGAGTCGACGTATCGGTATCGATACTCAGGAGGATCCTTCCCCATGTAGCCGGAGCCCAGGTAAGCGCTCCGTTCAACCGGTATGAACTCCCCCTGAAAGTGTTCGCCGGGATAGAGACCGGACCCGGCGAAGCCGAACGTCTCTAGAAGTTAAATCCCAGAAAAACGTCGACGCGCGTGTCCGAATCTATGGATTTGAAATCCGTCCGGCGCACGAAGTTGACCCTTATAACAGGCAGGTAACCGAGATTCATCTCCACGCCGGTTCCCAGGCTTCCTAGCCATTCCGTATCCATGATGAAGCCTTCCACCTTGCCGGCGTCGAGGAAAATCGATCCCCTGAAAAGCGGAAACTCAATGTCCCCGAAAGGCAGCCTTACGATCAACCCGTCAAGAAGCGGGAAACGTATCTCGTTATTCAGCAGGTAGATCCTTTTACCTGCGTACCGTCTGAAATCGTAACCACGAAGATCCCAGGAGCCGCCAAGATAGAAAAGCTGTATGTCGCTTCCCCATGCGTTCCTGTTCACGAAACGCTGGGCAAAAACGATTCTCGATCCGAAATTTATATAGTTTCTAAGGTCGAGGTGCAGCGTGGTGCTTTCGTAACGTGATCCGTTCATGTCGAAGGATCTGCCCAGCGCGACATTCGCCCTGTGACCGTTGAGAGGGCCACCGACGCTCCAGACGATATTATCCTCCGTCATGGACAGGAAATTCGAAATAAGAGTGGTCCTGCCTGCCTGCGCTCCCAGGTACGTTATATCGTCGTCGCGCTCCATGTATTTGAATATTGTCTGGAAATCCACCCTTCTGAATTTGGAGAAGGGGTAACTCACACCGCCCATCACTCCATACCTTCTCTCGAACCTGAGCATGTCGTCAATGGACCCTATGTAACCTGCAAGATGAAACGCTCCGAACGCGTAGTTGACGCGCTTCGTACGGTTGATGTAGGTGAATCCGAGGTTCAGGTTTTCCCAGAAATCGGAAAAATCGTCGGAAGCGCTGCCGAACAGCAGAACGAGTTGATGGTCTCCCATGATGTCGGTCAGAAACATCTGCGCACCGTTTCCCATGTAGCCGTAATCCGGGTCGACGGCAAACGCGGCCGCTATGAGGTCGACACCGAACCGGACCTGGTAGTCCTTCTCGATATGCGATCCGGCGGTGTCGGGTTCAGCCGGTTGCCAGGAAACCTTCCGAGGTTCTTCAACTGCAGCGCTTATCGATCTGTCCGGATTGATTAAAACGGCTTTGTACACATGATATGTGCCGCCGCTGTAGGAGGCCGTCAGAAACCCCGCCGCGTTTTCCGTCGGGCACGGATCGAAGGCTCCGCCGAGGACGCCTGTCTGGCGCGATATGGCGCCGTCCCTCAGAAGGTAGATATCGAACGCTCCATCCATGTCGGAGGAAAAAAGCAACCCGCTTCCGTCGGGAAAAAACCTCGGTTCGTCATCCATGGAATCACCGGGTGTCAGGCGCATTATGCGTCTGTTTAATATTTCGATGGAATAGATCGCGCGATTATCACCCGGCTCCAGATCCCTTCGTTCGGAACTGAACACTACGGTGTTATTGTCGACCGACCAGTCCGGATGGCTCTCCTGATAGTAGTCCTCCGTAAGCCTGCTGAACACTTTCGAAACCATATCGTAAAGGAAAAGATCGGTTCGCCCGGCGTTGTCTATGGCAGTGAAGACAATCTTACTCCTGTCGCAAGACATGGCCGGTGAATTGATTATCCGGACGGAATCGAACATTAAGCTTCCCGTAACTTTTCCGGCGGACGTATCGAGGAAATGTATGGCATCCCTCTCGCCGGCCTTTGAGACGAAAAGCAGCGTGTCTCCCCTCGAGGAAAGTCTGCTCCTGAGCAGAGGTATCGATTCGAATCTGTCGCTTCTCTCACCCCTCAGCACCGCGTTTCTCTTCCATTTCCCCCTTTTGTCCTTCACAAGCTCGAAGATATCGATGCTTCCCATTCCGTAACCCAGGCAGAAGTACCGGTCTTTTCCATCATTTCCGTGTACCACTACGGGATGGTTTTCAAACGACCATTCATCCGGCGAGATCTGTTCGGAGATCTCCGTGATCCTGCGCCTGTTCATCACCGCAGGGAAATACCTTTTTCTCAGGAATTCCTGCCAGTCCTTGTCAAGCTTGCGTACATCAAGCCCGATAGATCTTTCGAGTACCGCATCGAACTTGTCCGATTTCCACCAGTTTTCCAGGATGACCCTTATCGCGTCGTCTCCGAAACGCGTGGCGATATAGTGCAAAGCCGATTCGCCTTCCTTGTACATCATGTAGGTGCCCATTATACGCCAGAGATCGTCCAGGGAATAGAGCCTGCCGAAGGTGACTGCGTCCCTGATAAACATCTCCGCTTCGCTGTCCAGGCCGCCGTGCGCGAGAAATTCCGCGAGTCCCTCGGTGAACCATAACGGCGGATGAGCGTAGGTGTACATTCTGCGTCCGTCCATGACGACCCTGAGTTTTTCAAGCATGAAAACGTGGACCATCTCATGCCGAAAGACGCCCTTGAGTTCTGAATAAGATCCCATAAAAGGAAGCGCCACGCGGCCTTTGATGAACTCGGTGAATCCGCCCGTCCCTTCCGATACCATGTAGGGGATGACGTTCGTCTCCCTGAAATCATGATGAGTACCGTACAGAATTATCGGGATCTTTCTGTCGAATTGGAGTCTGAAATAAGCTGAATACTCGTCATAAACCTCCTCGACGAAACCCGACACATATTGCGCAACGGACGATTCGTCCGAATAGTAGAATATCTCCGCGTGTTCGGTCTCGATAACCCTCCAGTCCTTGGAGAAATACTGGATCTTGTTTTTTCCGAATGGATACTGGCAGAAAGAACTGGAACTGGAAAACAGGATCGACAGGGTCGAGATGAAGAAAATACATGTTTTCGTCCTCATACACCCTCCAATCAGGTAACTGCCAGTTAATTTGTATAAATTACGGCTGGATATCAAGTCTTATCGGTAGTTACCATGGAAAGTACGGCATTTTCTCAGTGGTGGATCCGGAAGACACTGCTGATCGAAAAGTCTCCTCAGACAAAATCGCGGACCTTGAAACGTCCTTGAAACGCGACTGCGACCGGCCCCTTGAGGAAACATGATTCGGCGCCGTCATCCGTCTGTGAAAAACTGACTTCAAGTACGTCCCCGCCCGAGGTCTCGCATTCGACCGGCGATGATGTATATCCCATCCTCGACGTAACGACGGCGATCGAGACGGCACCAGTACCGCAAGCCAGTGTTTCGTCCTCCACGCCACGCTCGTATGTCCTGTATGCGATCCTGTTACCGTCGATTATCGACACCATGTTGAAATTCGTGCCACCAGGAAGAAAATAAGGATCGTTCCTTACGGAAACGGCTGTTTCGAGAAATTCCTCCCGGCCGAGGCTCCTGACATTTTCCGCCAAAAGTACAGCGTGCGGAACGCCGCAATTCGCGCAGGCGACCTTGAGCCCCGTGCCCGGCAGTATTATACCGGTTTTAACGCCGGACACATTACCGATCCCGATTCTTACGCCTTCGTCGAGTATCCACGCCCGGATCGGGCCTGTTGCCGTATCGAAAATCATTTTTTCTCCGGCTATGCCCTTTGAAAAAGCGAACCAGGCGGCGCATCTCGCGCCGTTTCCGCACATACCCGCCTCCCCCCCATCCCTGTTGAAATATCGCATGGTGAATTCAGCTTTTTCCGACGGGCGAAGAAGGATCAGGCCGTCTGCTCCTATACCCGTGTGAAAAGAACACAGGGAAGCAATCGTCGCTTTGGAAATATCGAATTCACACGCAAGATCCCCGATCATAATAAAATCGTTTCCCGCGCCGTGCATCTTTGTAAAATCGCAGGTTTCCATCAAGACATCATTCCTTCCCGATGACAACCTCTTCAAGGATAATCTCTGCGCCCGGGCCCACGGAAAGAGTGTCCGCCATCATCCATGACGGTTCTTCCAGGATCATTGCAGAATCGGCCGCATCCGTATACTCTCCCGGAAGGCTGTCCGGACGGATATCGATGAATGCGTGAAAAATATAACGCCCCGGCTTGACCTTTCCAGCCATGAACGCGCCCGTAGTATCCGCCGCGGCGAAGACATCCTTTTCCGCAGGATCGATGTTATCGAATCGCACGACAGGATTTACAGAGGACCCCGTTCTGTTAAAAACGATCCCCCTTATTTTCGCGGGTTCGTTCGGATCGATCACGTTGATATCAATCCCTTTTACAATTTCATTTGAAAGCGTGAGCAATATAGTATCCGGTCTTGAGGCGGCAAACTCCTTTCCGTAGGAAAATCTGCCGTCACCGTCCGAGTCAATAAAAGCCCAGACAAGAAATTTCGAACTGTCCGCCGGAAGAGCACGGAACAGGTAATTACCGAATCCGTCGGTGAAAGAGATCCTCGATTCTTTGGTTGTATAAAGGTCCCGAATCGTATCGCCTCTCAATTCAACGGCCATTACCACGCCCATAGAATCGGGCCTCTGTTTGAAAAGAATCTTTCCCGAGATGCCGCCAGGCTCCAAACGATCCCTTGTCGAGAAATAGAATCCGTAGTTCTCTCTATTCTCGACCAGATGTTCGTCCCGGAACCCCGATTTGAGGACCACACACATCGTCGTTTCCGGTATCTCTTCGCTGAAGGTGATTACAAGCCTGTTTTCTTCCGACTCGATCTTCGAGTATTCGACCGGTGGATAGATCGTTATCTTCTTCTTGAAGCTTTCGGCGTCGACCTTTTCGGAAAATTCCATTACAATACGGGTGTCCACGGCTACCCCGGTCGAATCGGAAGCCGGTGTGACTCCCGTGATAGACGGCGGGATCTTATCCTCAGGTCCCCCTGATGGAGCCTCCATAACCGCGCAGGCACATAATAATGCCAGGAATATAGACAGGCCAGTAACCCTTCTCAACCGCTTACAACTCCTTGTCTGTCGGGATCAGGAGCGCGATAATCGCCCTTTGAATATGAAGACGGTTCTCCGCCTCGTCGTAAACCACAGAGTGTCTTCCGTCAATCACAGAATCAGTCACCTCTTCACCCCTGTGCGCCGGCAGGCAATGCATGAAAAGCGCTTTATCGTCCGCGAGGGACATTATCCTGTCGTTAATCTGGTAATTCCTGAAAACGAGCATTCTGTCGGTTTTCTCTGATTCCTGCCCCATGCTTGCCCACACGTCCGAATAAACGACATCGGCGCCCTTGACCGCTTCAAATGGATCCTCCACCCATTCGTAATCCGGATCACCATCCACCTTTACTTCCTCAATGAAGGAATCCTTGATCTGGTAACCGTCG
>JBFYZH010000138.1:0-16377 GCA_041309605.1 Candidatus Krumholzibacteriota bacterium | reverse complement strand
TTAAGAGCGTGCTTTAAAAATTGCTTTAAAAATTACATCATTGTACTTGTTGTCCGGATATAATATACTCTTTCGGGAAAGCCGAGAAAAACAACGAAAAAGGATATTCCATACAACCAGGTGATGGAATGTACCAGCTTGCAGAAGAGCCCGATCTTCTTAAGGCGGTCCTTCCGGTATTATTCCTGGAACCTCTCGCCGGGCACGTTATCGGATCGACCAACCAGCCAGGGCATGATTTTATTTTTTTCAATGTGATCGCGGCCGGGCCATCCTCCGCGGGGATCCTGAATTACCTGCTCGCAATCTTCCCATTCGCGTTTCTTGTCATATACCTCCTGTTCAGGTCCGGCATTAAAAGCAGGAGGAGCAGGATCGAAATGGGAAGGCTGATGTTCGAGATGAACAGCAGGCTCCACGAGCAGGCGAAAGCCGAAAAAGCGTTTTCAGGGGAGGAGCAGGAATATCAACTGATGCTGAAGAGACATCCCGATCTGATGATAAAAACCGACCCGGAGGGGCGTTTTCTTTCCGTGAGCCGGACCTTTTGCGAGATGTTCGGAAGGAAAAGGGAGGAACTCATCGGGACCATGTCCTATCCGGAAATACACGAGGAAGACCGGGAACGCTCGGCGCTCCAGAGGGAGGCCCTCTTTAATCCTCCGCATACCTGTCGTTTCGAACAACGGGTAAGGGCGAAGGACGGGTGGCGCTGCATATCCTGGTCGGACGTCGCCGAGCTGGACGCCCGGGGAAATGTGAGGGCGGTCATCGGCGTCGGCAGGGATATCACGGAACTAAAGGAAGCGAACGAGGAGATGCTCCTCGCGAAAAAGGCGGTGGACTGCGCCGCCGACCTGGTCTTCTGGATCAAGCCGGACGGTAGATTCGTCTACGTCAACGAGACCTCGTGCCTGGCGCTGGGATTCACGGAAGAGGAACTGCTGCAGAAGTCGATTTCAGATATCGATCAGATCTATGACATATCGAAATTCATGGAGCTTTTCAGGGAACTGAAAAAACGTAAAAACATGCTGGTCGAATCGATTCTGAAGGCCAAATGGGGCCGGCAGGTACCGGTGGAAATAAAGGTCAATCATGTCTTGTTCGGGGACAAGGAATACATGATCGCCTTCGCTCGGGACATTACATACAGGAAGAAGGCGGCAAAGGAACTGAGCCGGGCGTTCTCCGAAATCACGCACCTCAAGGAACAGCTCGAGGCGGAGAACGTAGTCCTGAAGCGGGAGATAGGCTCGCTCGGCCACCGGAGCATCATCGGCGAGAGCACGGTGATGAAACGTGTGATGAGCCAGGTGACGGAGGTGGCCGGCACAAATTCCACCGTGCTGATCACCGGCGAGACGGGGACGGGAAAGGAACTGATCGCCAGGGCGATTCATGAGATGAGTGGCCGGAGGGATCGTCCCCTTGTTACGGTGAACTGCGCGGCAATGCCTTCCACACTCATAGAGAGCGAATTGTTCGGGCGCGAAAAGGGCGCCTACACCGGAGCATTCACCAGACAGGTCGGACGGTTCGAAATCGCCAACGGGTCCACGATCTTCCTCGACGAGATAGGCGAGCTGTCTCTCGAGTCACAGGCCAAGCTTCTGAGGATCATCCAGGAGGGGGAATTCGAGAGGCTTGGAAGCACGAAGACGATCAAGGTGGATACGAGGATTATCGCGGCCACCAACAGCGATCTCGAGAAAGCGGTGGAGGAGAGCCGGTTCCGCAGGGACCTGTTCTTCCGCCTGAACGTATTTCCGATCGAGGTTCCGCCCCTGCGCGAGCGAAGGGGCGACATTCCCCTCCTCGTGTGGCATTTCGTTTTCGAGTTCATAGAGAGGATGGGCAAATCGATCGAGAGTATACCGCGCCCCACCATGGAAAAACTCCAGGAGTACTCGTGGCCGGGAAACGTAAGGGAACTCAAGAACGTCATCGAGAGAGGCATGATCATGACCCGCAGCACGACGCTGAGATTGACCCTTCCCAAGGCAAGACATGTCGAAGAGCCCAATGCCAGGACGCTCGACGAAGCGCTGCGTAATCATATCCTCAAGGTACTCGAGGATACACGCTGGCGGATACGCGGAAGAAACGGCGCGGCCGAGATACTCGACGTAAACCCGTCTACCCTGGAATCGAGGATGAACAAGCTCGGGATCGACAAGCCCGCCGGAAAAGCACGATAATTCGTGTTTCCACGATATTTCGTGTGCAGGCCGGCATTCCCCCCTCCCAGCCGCGGGATCCTTCGGATACGCAACCTCCTGCCCGGAAAGCCGTTCAGGTAAAGAATCCGCCGAAATCGTAAAGTGGAACGATCCATGATATATATCCGGTCCGCGGGGGCCGAAAAACGGCCCTTCGGCACCTTCCTTCCCGGTTCGGCGTTACCGCGGCCACCGAAAGGACAGGGATGGAGACCGTAAAATTCATGGATATCACCGGCTCGGAGACGGCTGCAATGACGTACCTTGCCGGCGCCTGCCTCAAGGCCGGAGTACCGAGGTGCCCCGCTTGCGGGTGCGAGAAGCTCTATAATATCGAAAAGAACAGGCGGAAGCGATGCGCCATGTGCGGCCATTCGTTCAACCTTTTTTCCGGCAGGTGGATCAGCCGCAGCAGGTTGAAAGCCCTCGACTGGCTGCGGATCCTAAGGCTCTTCGAGATCGACGAAACCGCCACCGCGATCGCCGCCAGGACGGGGGTCAGCTATCCCGCCGTTCTCAGGGCCGTCACCACCTTGAGAATGGCGATCCTTCATGAACATGACGGGCCGATCCGGCGCGAATCGCCGGCGGAATGCGGCGGGGAGGAGGAGATACTGGGATTTGTCGCCGGAGCCGCTGCCGGGGCGATCTGCCGGCCGGTGCCGGAAAAACATATCCTGTTCGATACGACCGTCGGGGGACACCGGATGATATTCACGGACAGGGATCTGGACTGCGGTTCCCTTCTGGTCTCGGGCGAAAGACTGGAAATGATCGACACGGGGGAGGAATTCCCCGGATGCAGGGTCTTCAGCGCGGAGGAAGGATTCTGGACTTACGCCAGGGAGAGGCTGAAGAGGTATCACGGTTTTTCCACCGACAGCCTGCCTCTTTACCTTACGGGAATAGAGCTGAGATGGGAGAACGGGGACGCGGGGCTTTTCGATCTCCTGGTGGAAAAGGTCTGCGAATATGTCGACGCGTGAGGCCGGATTGATATGGCGGAACGCGCCCGGTTCGGGTAGAATGTGCAACGTCGCAAAAATCCGATCCCGAACCCACGGAAGGAAACATGAGAGATCGAAGCATGGTCCGCCGGCTGTCCTTGTTTCTTTTATTCACATTTCTAGCGGTGCTTTTTTCCTCCGGAGCGTACGGCGATCCTGACCGGCGCGAGGATATCTCCAGGCCCAGGATCGGGCTCGCCCTGAGCGGCGGCGGCGCGCGCGGAGCCGCCCACATCGGCGTACTGAAGGTCCTCGAGAAGTACAACGTGCCGGTGGACTTCATAGCCGGAACGAGCATGGGAGCCCTGGTGGGAGGGCTGTACGCTTCCGGCATGACTTCCGGAGAGCTTGAGCGCCTGATATCCGAAATGGATTGGACTGACGCCTTCCTCGACGGCATCCCGCGCTCAGATCGTTCCTTCAGGAGAAAGCGGGACGACGACCTCTACCTTATAAGGCAAAAGCCCGGGATAACGCGGGAGGGACTGAGATTCCCGCCGGGGATACTCGACGGGCAGAAGATAGACCTGCTGCTCAGAAGACTGACCCTGCCGGTGGCGGCGGCGCGCGATTTCGACGATTTCGGGATACCGTTTCGCGCAGTGGCCGCCGACCTGGAAACAGGCAGGGCCGTCGTGCTCGGAGAGGGCGACCTTGCGCTCGCGATGAGGGCGAGCATGTCGCTCCCCGCCATATTCGTTCCGAGAAAGATAGGCGGCAGGCCGCTAATCGACGGGGGCGTGAGCGTGAACCTGCCGATAGACATTGTCCGCGCGATGGGCGCCGATATAGTGATCGCCGTCGATATCAGCACTCCGATGAAAAAACTGGACGATATCAAGTCGATTCTCGACGTCACCGACCAGCTCTCTTCGTTTCTGACGCAGCGGAACACAATTCTCCAGATAGCGTCGCTCGGAGAGGAGGACGTCTTTATCCGGCCCGATCTTGGAGATATCGCGACCGGCTCGTTCGGAAGGGCGGTCGAGGCGATTCCCGCCGGGGAGAAGGCGGCCGAAACCGCGGCTGACCGGTTGAAGGAGTTGTCGATTCCGCCGGAAGAATATGCGGCGCGCGCGCGGGAGAGGCGGCGGGAAGTCGCCGACCCGGTGATCGACGAGGTGCGGGTGACGAACGACTCGCGCCTGTCGGACGGCGTGATCGAAGCCCGTCTGAATGTCGACGCGGGCGACAGGCTCGACGTGGACGGGCTCGAGAAGGAGCTAGAACAGATTTACGGGCTCGAACTGTTCGAATCGGTATATTACGACGTGAAGGAGGAAGAGGGGCGCACGGTGCTGGATGTCGCGGCCCGCGAGCGGTCGTGGGGGCCGGACTACCTTCAGGCGGGCATATCGGTGTTCGAGGATTTCGAGGGACCCAATTTCAACATCTCGCTGGCTTACCAGGCGACCGCCGTCAACCGGCTCAACGGCGAGTTTCGCGCCGGCATCCAGGGAGGCCGGGAACCGGCTCTCTTTACGTCGTTCTACCAGCCGCTCGATCACAGGCTGCGCTACTTCGCGGAGATCGAGGCTTCCGCCGTCGAAAGGACGGACAACATATTCGGCCCGGAAGGCAACAAGCTTTCCGAGCTGGGACTGAGATGCTATGGCGCGAGGTTGTCAGCCGGGCGGGAGCTCGGGACCTGGGGAGAGCTGCGCGCCGGCGTGATCCGTGAGCAGAGAAATATTTCCGTGCAGGTCGGGGACCCGGAGACGCCCCACGCCGATTTTCACAGGGGCGAAGCGTTTCTGCGTTTCTCGGTCGACGAATTCGACAACGTCGATTTTCCGACGGCCGGCGTAAGCCTTCGCCTGACCGGCACGGCCGGACTCGTGGAACTGGGCTCGGATTCGCATTACGAACAGGGATCTTTCGATGTGGCGTACGCACGCACATTTGCCCGCTATACGGGCCTGCTGCGCGGATACTTCGCTTCGACGCGGGACGACGATTCTCCTTTCCAGGTGTTGTTCACCCTCGGGGGATTCAACAGGCTTTCGGGACTGCAGATGTACGAGCTGGGGGGCCAGCATGCCGCGCTTCTTTCGGCGATCTTCTACAGGAAGCTGGGGCTGATGGACGTCGTTCCACTTTACGCCGGGCTCTCGGCCGAGTATGGCGGCGTTTTCGATCGAAGGGACGCGATAAGACCGGACGGCGGAATCGCGGCGGGGAGCGTCTTTCTCGGCGCGGAGACGATATTGGGCCCGGTCTACCTCGCCATGGGGTTCGCCGAGGGAGACAGGCACAACTTTTATTTCTGTCTCGGCCAGCTTCTCAACGACAGGCGCCCGGGCCTGAGGGAACGGTGAAAAGGCGGGATCGCCGTTCGACGGGAACTGATGTTGGCCGGCCCCCGATGAGCGGGAATGCATTCCGGCCGGACGATTCCCCATGGAACCGTCCCCCGGCGGAACCGTTTTTTCGGCCGGGTGGTTCTTTGACGGGGTCGTCCCCCGGCGGAACCGTTTTCCGGGAAAAATACTGAATCAAAACGCTCGATACGGCGTACAAGATACCATGGACAGGGCTGACCGCGTTCCGGGCAAATCGATAGCTGCGATGAAAGGACCCCGATGTTCTTACATTACCTGAAGCTCATGGTGCGCGGGTTCCGCAGGAACCTCGCGGTGAACCTGCTGAATCTCCTCGGTCTTTCTGCCGGGCTGGCCGCCTGCATGATGATTATTATATTCCTGTACCACGAGTACAGTTTCGACCGGCAGTATCCCGCCTCCTCCAGGATCATGCGCGTAAACACCGAGCTCAAGGTCGGTGAAGGGCAGCAGATACATCTGCCGACGGCCTCGTACCCGGTGTCGGCGGGGCTCGCCGCGGAGATCGGCGGCATCGAGAATTATGTCAGGTTCCGGTTCAATCCGTCCGAAAGGCCGGTCTACGTCGGGGACAGGATCTTCTTCGAGGGGCATTTCGCCTGGGTCGACTCCACCGTGTTCGACGTTTTCGGATACCGTCTGATCCTCGGGGATCCCCGGACCGCGCTCGCCGCTCCGCAAAGCGTCGTCATTTCGGAATCCACCGCCCGCAGGTTCTTCGGGGACGCCGATCCCATGGGCATGAGGCTCAGTTTCGACGGAAAGAAGGAGTACGCCGTCACCGGGGTTATGGAGGATATCCCGCAGCCGTCGCACCTTCCGTCGTTCCCGATGCTGATGTCGATGTCCAGCATCGGCGTGGATGGAGCCGAATACTGGGTGGGAAGGTCGAACTTCGGGAGCTATGTCCTGTTGTCGGAAGGAGGAACGGCCGAAAAAATCCAGCCAGCGGTCGACAAGGTTTTCGCCGAAAGGGCCGGGGAGATCCTGAAGATTCTCGGAGCGGAGAGCAGTGTCTGGCTTCAGCCGATAAGGGAGATCCATTTCGACGACAGCTTCGATTTCAGTTTCGATTTCGCGCCGGCGATCACTCACCGCAAGGTCGCCGTCTTCGCCATGCTGGCAGCGTTCATCCTCGTGATATCGATAGTGAGCTTTATAAACCTCGGGACGGCGAGAAGCGGGGAAAGGGCGAGACAGGTGGGCATCAGCAAGGCCGTCGGCGCCTCGAAAGGATCGCTCGTGGCGCAGTTCCTCGGCGAATTCGTAGCCATCTCGCTCGCGGCGCTCGCCGTGGCGTTCCTGCTTGTAACGCTTTTTCTTCCCGTCTTCAGCGATTTCACGGGAAGGGAGCTTGCGGCCGGGTATTCCGAGAGGCCCCTTCTGCCGCTGTCGTTCGTCGCGCTCGCGATCGTGTCTGGAGTCCTCGCCGGACTCTACCCGGCATTTTTCCTGTCGTCCTTCAACCCGGTCGACACGATAAGGGCCGAGATCTTTTCCGGTCCGCGCAGGTCGCGCCTTCGTCCCGCCCTGATCGTCTTCCAGTTCTCCATATCGATAATTCTGGTCATCTGCACGTTGACGGTGATCCACCAGCTGCGGTTCATGGAGAACAGGGACACCGGTTTCGACAGGGACCGGTTGATGGTGATAAACGTTGCGCCGGGAATGACGCGGGACGACTGCGAGATGATCAGGCAGGAATCGCTGAAGCACCCCGGCGTGCTCAAGGGGACCCTTTCCACCTACCTGCCGACCCTCGGGCACATGGAATACACATACGACGTTCCGCCCCCGGCCGACTGCGAAATGCTCATGACGCGGAAGCTGCTGGTGGATGCGAATTTCATTGACGTGATGGGCATGCAGCTTGTCGCGGGCAGAAACTTCTCCGAAACGGACGAGGGAGCCGGGGATGAGGGAGTGATCATCAACGAAACCGCCGCGCGGAAACTGGGATTTGCCGATCCCGTGGGAAGGCTTCTCGACGCGGATCCGGCGAAAGGCGAGGACAATTACAACCCGGTGCCCATAATCGGCGTAGTCAGGGACATAAATTTCGAGTCCCTCCACCACGAAGTGGAACCGATGGTCCTGGCGGGCAATTCCGCGATCCCGGGGAGGATCTCACTGAAGCTGCATCCCGGCCGGGTCAGCGACGCGATCGGGCATGTTGAGGGCGTCTGGAAGAACGCTTTCCCGCAGGCGCCTTTCAAGTACAGCTTCCTCGACGAGAGCTTCGCGCGGATGTACCTTGCCGAGATCCGGCTGGGAAAGCTGTTCTCATTCTACACGGTTCTGGCGATAGTCATTTCCTGCATCGGGCTGCTGGCGCTCATAGCGTATTCGGCCGAACGCAGGACCAGGGAAATCGGCATAAGAAAGGTGTTCGGGGCAGGGGCGGGCCGCCTTTTTCTCCTTCTTTCCAGGGAGTACATGTCGCTCGTCGTTCTTGCCAACCTGCTCGCGTGGCCCGTGTCGGCATGGGCGATGTCGGGTTGGGAGAAAAACTTCGCGTACAAGGCTCCGTTCTCATGGTGGTTCTACCCGGCGGCGGGCGGTTTCGCGCTTCTCCTGGCGCTTGCGACCTCAGCCTCGCTTACCCTCAGGGTATGCAATGCCGATCCGGTCGACACGCTCAGACATCAATAGGAAAGCGGCGAAAAATCCTTCCATCTGTTGTCGCCGTTGACTGCCTAACCGTGTTCTGGTAGTATCGCCCGGTATAGTTCGTTATTTTCTCTTCAATAAATCGTTCGCCGGAATCCCGGCCGCGAAAAGGCCGGAATGATTCTGCGGCTGTTTCGATCGGCGGAAAGGAGTTCCGAAGATGTTCAGGATCCAGAAATCGTTCTTCGCGATCGCGGTCTCCGGTTTGATCGCGGTCGCTGCCGTTCTGGCCGTAATGACTGCCGTGCAGGTCACGGCGGCGCCGGGTTCGGCGGGGCCGCCGGGGAAGGTTTTTCCCCTCATGCGGTTCCCCGACATTCACGGAGACACGATCGTCTTCGTCTGCGGCGGTGATATATGGACGGCTCCGGCGGGGGGCGGGACGGCGGTGAAGCTGACCGTGCACGACGGCGAGGAATTCTATCCGAGGTTTTCCCCCGACGGTTCCATGATCGCCTTTACCGGCGAATACGACGGCAACGGCGATGTGTACGTGATGAACGCGGGCGGCGGCGGGATAACCAGGGTGACCTTCCATCCCGGGTACGACCAGGTCGCCGGATGGCACCCGCTCACGAACAAGATCGTCTTCAGTTCAGGAAGGCGCTCCTTCAGCCGGTTCCAGCGGCTCTACATGGTCAGCCCCGACGGGACCGGCCTTGAGGAACTGATAATGCACGAGGCGGTCCAGGGGTCGTTTTCCCCCGACGGGACCAAGATAGCCTACAACCGCCAGGCGAGAGAGAACCGCACGTGGAAAAGGTACAAGGGAGGGCTCGCGCAGGACATCTATCTTTTCGATTTCGAGAAGATGAAGGACACGAAGATCACCGATTTTCCCGGAACCGACCGGCTGCCGATGTGGATCGGCGACAAGATCTATTTCAGCTCGGACAGGGACCGGGTTCTCAATATACACGAGTACGACCCCGCGACGGGGAATACCAGGCAGATCACCACTCACACAGAGTATGACGTCAGGCGTCCAAGCGACGGCTCCGGTAAAATCGTGTACGAGCTGGGCGGGGACATATGGATGCTCGATACGACTTCGGGGAAAACGGCGAAGGTCGACATCAGGGTCCTCGCCGATTCTCCGGAGACGAGACCCTATTACAAGGACGTCAGCGGCGAAGCGGCTCAGATAGACTGTTCGCCCGCGGGCGAGAGGGCCCTCGTCGTGGCCAGGGGCGAGATCTTCACCGTGCCCGTCGAAAACGGCCCGACGCGCAACCTGACGAAGGATTCCGGTTCGAGGGACAAGGACGCAGCCTGGTCCCCCTGCGGCGGCATGGTGGCGTGGCTTTCGGACCGAAGCGGGGAATTCGAGATATTTATCGCCGCCCAGGACGGTTCGAAAGAGGCCGTGAAGCTCACGAGCCACAAGGACGGGTACCGCCACACGCTGAGATGGTCTCCGGACGGAAAGAGGATCGCCTTCGCCGACCAGAGCCTCAGGTGTTGGTACCTCGACGTCGCCTCGAAAAAGATCACCGAGGTCGACAGGGCCCAGTACGAGAATGTCGACGTCTCGCTCGACCTCAAGCCGATCTACGATTTCTCCTGGTCGCCCGACAGCCGGTTCATCGCTTATACGAAGATGAACGCCGAAGGGGTCAACCAGGTATATATCTATTCGCTCGAGACCGGCAGGAAAGAGTGCGTGAGCGAGGGTCTTTTCAACGATTTCAACCCGGTTTTCACGAGGGACGGCAAGCACCTTCTCTTCGTCTCGAACCGGCGGTTCACGCCGACCTACTGCGACTTCGAATGGGAAATGGTGTACAAGGACGCGGCCGGCATATACAGCCTGACCCTGGCGAAAAACGGCGAACCCCTTCTTCCCCTGAAGAGCGACGAGGCCGAGGTAAAGGAGCCTGAGAACAAAAACGAGGGAAAGAAGGACGAGGGGAAGGACAAAAAGGCGCCTGCCGGCGATTCCCTTGTAAAGATCGATTTCGAAGGCATAGCCTCGAGGATCGAGCATCTGCCCCTTCCTCCGGGCAATTACCGGAACCTTTCGGTAAACGGCGAAGCCGTGTTTTATCTCAACAGGGATGACGGCGATTTCAACCAGTTCGAGTTCCGCGCTCTTGAACCGCGCGATCTCTTCCGCTTCACCTTCGCCGACGGGGAAACGAAGACGGTCATAAGCGGGATCGACGACTACAAGCTTTCCTGGAACGGGAAAAAGGCCGTTTACAGGCAGGGGCCCCTCGTAGGTATCATCGACGCGGATGCGACCGATTCGGGCGGCAAGGCGCTGGATCTTTCCGGCATGCAGATGCAATTCGACCCCATGGCCGAATGGAGGCAGATCTTCGCCGAAGCCTGGAGAATGGAGAGGGATTTCTATTACGAGCCGAACATGCACGGGATCGATTGGAACGCGATGAAGGTCAAATACGGGCGGCTCGCCGACCGCATAACCTGCCGCCAGGACCTGGGGTTCATAATAGGCGAGCTCATAGGTGAACTGAACACCTCGCACACCTATGTCTACGGGGGCGAGGAGAAACGAACCTCCGACCCGGTCAGCGTGGGCATGCTCGGCGTCGACTGGGTACAGGAGAAGGATTCGAAATATTACCGTTTCGGAAAAATCTACCGGGTCGCCGACTGGACGAACGAGGTCATACCGCCGCTGGCGACGCCCGGGTCGGAGGTCGCGGACGGCGAATACCTGATAGCGGTCAACGGGTGCGAGGCGACAACCGGCGCGAACATATACAGCTATTTCCAGGGACTCGGCGGGCGGCAGGTGCGGCTTCTGGTCAACGGGCGGCCTTCGCGCGACGGCGCGAGGGAGATCCGCGTCGTGCCCCTTAACGGCGAGGGCATTCTGAGGTATCTCGACTGGGTGGAACACAACAGGATTCTGGCCGACAGGATGTCGGGCGGAACGATCGGGTACATACACCTGCCCGACACATATCTCGGCAGCGCGACGGAATTTCCCAAGTACTTCTACGCGCAGGCGCGAAAGAAAGGGCTGATCGTAGACGGGCGTTTCAACGGCGGGGGACTCGATCCTGCGATCTTCTTCCAGCGCCTGAACAAGAAGGCCCATTCGTACTGGACGCGGCGCTATTCAAGCGACCAGAGGGATCCGGCGTACGCCGTTGAGGCCCACATGGTCTGCCTGACGAACAGGTACGCAGGCTCCGGCGGCGACATGGTCCCGATGGAGTTCCAGATGATGAAGATGGGGCCGGTCATAGGCACGCGCACCTGGGGCGGGCTGGTCGGCGTTTCGATGTTCCATGCCTTCATGGACGGCGGCGGTCTCACCGCGCCCGACTACAGGATCTACGACCGGGAGGGCAGATGGATCGTGGAAAATGAGGGGGTCACTCCGGATATCGAGCTCGATCTCGATCCTGTGGAGATGTCGAAGGGGCACGATGCGCAGCTCATGAAGGGGATCGAGATCCTGATGAAGGAGATCGAGAAGGATCCCCGGCCGTGGCCGAAGCATGAACCCTTCAAGGTTGACAGGTAGGAGCGCCTTGGCGCGGGCGGGGTCTTCGGCCGGAGCGGCCGGCCCCGGAACCGCGCGGGCGTTTCGGATGAATCGGTCCGGCGTCGCGCGCGCCCCTCTCCGGCGAGGGCGGCCGGCGCCGGATCAAAGCCCGGTGGGAACGTCGGCGAACCAGGTCTTCAGGCCGAAATGCGATTCGATGTGCTTCCCGAGAGCCTTTACGCCGAAGGTTTCCGTGGCGTAATGGCCCGCGCAGAACAGATTGACGCCGTACTCGCGGGCGACATGATACGCCGAATGGTCGGTTTCCCCGGTAAGCATGGCGTCACAGCCCGCCCTGCATGCGTCCCCCAGCAGGGAAGCGCCTCCGCCCGAAACCACCGCGACCTTTCTTATCTTCTGCGGCCCGAAGGCGAAGATGCTGACGCGCGATCCGGTGACCCTGCGCACCTTCGCCGCGAATGACGCGGCGGTCATCGGCGCGGGGATATTTCCGCACAGGCCGATCTCGACTCCGTGATAATTCCCGAAGCGGGCGGGGGAATCCACTCCGAGCATCATTGAAAGCTGCGCGTTGTTGCCGACCTCCGGATGACAGTCGAGCGGAAGGTGCGACGCGTAAAGGGAAATCCCTTTTTCCATGAGAAGCCGGATACGCGAGGCCATGATGCCGGTGACGGGCGCCTGGCCGCCCCAGAACAACCCGTGGTGAACTATCAGCAGGCCCGAGCCGTGCCTGGCAGCCATCCTGATAGACTGTTCGCACGCGTCCACGGCGAGGGTTATACTACATGTCTCCCTCGAACATTCGACCTGCAGGCCGTTGAGCGAAGAGTCGTTCGGGAAGGCGGATATGCCAAGCTCGTTGTCGAGAAATTCGACGATCTTCGACAGTTTCAAGACGATCCTCCTGTCTCGCGCGTGCGGATCCGCCGGGACGGGCGAATCCGCCGGGGCAAAATAATCCACCGTGGCGGGAAAATACGCCGGGGCGGGTGAGCCGGTCGGGGCAAGCCGGGTCATCTGCGTTTTTTCTTTTCGGCGAGTTCCCTCTGGTACCGTTTTTCCAGCTCGACGAGGTCCGCCCTCTCCGCGCAGTCATGGGCCACGGGGCCCATGTCGGTGGCCCTGATGATATTTTTTCCGTTCCTGAAAGCGACCTTGATCTCGGTGAACGATTTTTTCGGGTTGCCCGTGTCGACGACGATGGTCGAGCCGGCCCATTCATCATGGGTGCCCTCGTGAGTCCTCTGCCCGTTTATCACGATATCGATTCCCGGCACCGAGGAAGCTAAATTCATGGTGTTGGTCCACCCCTGGAAACTTAACGCCACGATCAGGTCGCAACCCCTTGCCCGCAGTTCGGAGACGGCCTGCAGGGCGGCGATTTTCGGATCGATGACCTGGTATAATTTCTGGATCTCCGGGTCTATGCTGTGTATAAAATAGGGAAGGACTACGCCGAATATTCCGACCCTCACGCCGCCCTTTCTGTCGAAAAAGGTCCTTTTCCCCCCGATGTCTTTTATGATCCATTTCGAACCGACCGGGCCCTCGCCCCGCTTGTCGATGATATTAGTGGAAACCAGGGGCAGATCGAAATCATTCGCCGCCTTTCGAAGCCGGTTTTTGCCGAAACGAATCTCGTTTCCGGCGACACCGGCAGCGTCGTATTTCAAACGCTTCATTCCCTCGAAGAAATATCGGTAATCGAGATCACTCGGGTTTCCCATTTTTTCGCCGCAGAAATTCCCCGTGTCCAGAAGGATGACCGGATTGGCGATGCGCATGCCATCCATGAAGGAGGCCCACCGGGCCATACCCGAATATAGATCCTTCTTTCACCCGCAGGGTTCGCGATAACAGTTGAGCCCGCCCGTGACGAATATCCTGAATGCGGTCCCGTCGGCCGGAGGGCCGGACGGCCCGGAATCACGCACGTGGATCTTCAGCGCGATGCAGGCGGCCGCCAGAGCGACGAGGATCGCCGGCAGAATCCAGATGAAGGGGGGAGTTTTTCTATTTGCCGTCTTTTTCATATTTCCTCAGCCACGTGTAGAGTGTCGGTTTGGAAACCCCGAGCAATCCCGCCGCCTTCTGCTTGTCCCCCGTCAGGTCGACCATTTTGCGGACGATCGACTTTTCGATCTTGGGCAGAACCGGGTCGCTCATCGAAAATTCGACGTTTTTCAGAAGCAGTTCGACGACATCCTCCAGGGTGGTCAGAGCCTGGGCGTGAACGGTCTCCGTGTGAGTGATGATGCTCTCGGGGAGATCCTCGGGAAGAATCGTGTCCTTCTTCGATATTATTATCAAACGCTTGATCGTGTTCTCGAGTTCCCGTACATTTCCCGGCCATTCGTACTCGTTGAGATACGTCATCGCCTCCGGCGATATGCGCTTGGTGGGAATATTGTACAGGCGGCACGACGTGGTCAGGAAATGGTTGCACAGAAGGCCGATATCCTCTCGTCTTTCGCGAAGGGCCGGGATCCTTATCGGGAAAACGTTGATGCGGTAGTACAGATCTTCCCGAAATGTCCCGTCCTTGACCAGTTGCTCGAGGTTCTTGTTGGTCGCCGCTATGATCCGCGCGTTGGTCTCGATCTCCCTCGTTCCCCCCACCCGGAAGAATTTCCTTTCCTCGAGCACGCGAAGGAGCTTCGGCTGCAGGGAGACGGGCATCTCGCCGATCTCGTTGAGATATATCGTCCCGTCCGCGGCCTGTTCGAAGTGGCCTATCTTCTGTTTGTGGGCGCCGGTGAACGATCCCTTCTCGTGCCCGAACAGTTCGCTCTCGAGCAGGTCTCGCGGAAACGCGGCGCAGTTCAGGTGATGGAACGGTTTTTTATGTCTCGTCCCCGTGTCGTGTATCGCCCTGACGATAAGATCCTTGCCCGAACCGTTCGGCCCGGTCAAAAGCACCGTCGTATCCATGTCCTTGATGCTCTCGATCAGTTCGTACACCTGCCTGATGGCCGGAGATTTTCCTATGATGTCGTGGAACGTGATCCTGTCTTTCGACTTTGCCACTATCGTCGGCGCCGGCAGACGGTTTTTCCGGGCCTCCCGGAGCTGGTCGTTCAGAAGGATTCGTTCCAGCCCGAGCGCCACCTGCTGGCTGAAGGCCACGAGGAAGCTGTGATCGTCGTCGCTCTGCTCGGCGCTCCTGCGCGGGGAATCCAGGTAAATGAATCCGGTGACCTCGTCCATGATCCACAGCGGAATGCATACGATGCCCGGGTGCGACTTCTGGAAATCGTCGCCGACCTTTCCCTCGGGAATCTGGGAACGCAACGCGTCCAGGGGATAGCCGATCTGCCTTGTGATGTTCAGTATGGCGATGATGTTCTTGTCGGTGAGTATCCCCTCCGATTCGAACTCCCCCCTGGTCGCGAGGAACCGGAAAGTATCCTGGCCGTCGGTCTGGAGAATCAAGGCCGCGCGCTCCATGTTCATCATGTTCCGCGCTGTTTCCGTGACCGTCGCATAGAGCCTGTCCGCGTCATGAATGGTCCGGATGAACGAAATCACGCGGCACAGGGCCCTGAAGCGGTTTGAGTCGGAATTTATCCTCACCGCCTGGGTCGATATCCTCTGGTCGAGATGATCCTGGAGCTCCTTTACCTGCGCCGGCATGTTCTCGCTTTCACCTACCAGCGAGATGGAACGAAGGAGGTATTCGCGGGCCAGATGCTCGTTTCCCTCGTCGAGGAAAAGTTCGCCGATCTCGGCCGTGACCGAAGCCGCGGTCCGTTTCCTCCCGAGCAGGGAGAGCTCGAACCCGGTACCCTCGAGTTTCAGTCTCCCGCTTTCGCGCCTCCCCTCCGCCAGGAGTATCCGTCCCTCGAGAAGGTCGAGAAGTATCGTCTCAAGGCGGGAGCCGATCTTCCCGTTGAGCGTTCTGGCCTGCAGCAGGAGTTCGCCGGGCTCGGTCAGTTTTCCCTCGACCAGGCTCAATTCGCCGAGTCGCCGGAAAGTGATCGCTTTTTCCCGCATCGATTTTGTGCTGTGGCATATGTGAAGGTCGCGGAAGTAGAATTCCCTGGCCTTTTCGAATTCGCCCTTGAGAAAGCATATTTCACCGGCCGTGCCGAGAATCTCCGCCAGAAGCTGCTGGTTGCCGAGATCTTCGGCGAGCTTCATGGCTACGTCGCAGTTTTTTTCCGCCTTGTCAATCTCTTCCAGGTCCATGTAAGCGAGCGCGAGGTTGAGATGGGCCGCGGAAAGACCGGGGATGTTGTTGTCCTTTTGCTTGATCTTCATGCTTTTCGTGAAGCAGTCGAGCGTGTCCTTGATCCTGCCCATGGAACGGTAGACGAGGCCGAGATTGTTGTACGCTGCGCCGACGCCGGTCTCGTCGTTGCACTCCTCCCTGAGGGCCAGGCAATTCTTGTGACATAGTACGGCCTCGTCGTACTTGCTGCGGTTCCAGTAGATGGCGCCCATCAGGCTCAGCGACTTGGAGAGTTCCACCGGGTTCTGTTTCTTGTCGATGATCTTGTGGACGAGCATGCAGTTTTCCCACGAGTCGTCAAGCTGGCCAAGCCGGTAATATACCCAGGCAAGATCGTTGTAAAGTTTTGCCCTGTCGCTGGCCAGGATATGTTCTCCGTGCGTCTCCAGGGCCTTTTTCAGAAGGGCCTCGGCTTTCT
>JBFYZH010000137.1:0-23664 GCA_041309605.1 Candidatus Krumholzibacteriota bacterium | reverse complement strand
TCCATTGTGAAGAAGGGTTTATCGCCTGTGGTGAAGGCGAGATCGTGGACCCTGACCAGGTTCGGGTGGTTCAATCCCGACAGGATCTCGAATTCCCTCGTCATGAGCTCCTTTGAAACCGTAAAGCCGGAAGACAGAAGCTTGAGGGCGAGTTCCTTGCCGGCCACATTATCGAATACCCTGTAAACATTCCCCATCCCTCCCTGGCCGAGGGGAGAAATGATACGGTACCTGCTCGGAAGTCCGTTCGATCCTTTCATGTGAGGATATTAGATGCAAAACCGGGAAATATAAATAAAAAACCCTCCGTAAGGAGGGTTTTTGGAGGAGGTATCATAAGAAAGATATTTAAAGTTTATGTGGACTTTGACCATATTCACTAAAATGCTGTAGCTCAACGCTCGAGGCGCCGTCCTCGACATACCCGCCGATGTTCTCCCAGAGACCGGTCTCTTCGTTGTGCCAGAGCACACTGTAGTCCGCGGCATCCGAATCGAGCTTGTCGAGCGGGATGGAAAGGATCACGGCCTTGTTGAACTGGATCCCGTGGGGTCCGAGTTGCACGACAGCTTCAGGGTAGCGGGCCATTTCGATCGTGATCTCCGTGTCCTCGCTCAGGGCACCGGCGGGGAAATAGACGCTGTAGTAACCGTTGCTGACCGTTCCGCCTTCATCGGCCGAGATCAGCGCCGATTTGGCCGACCCCAGCATATCTCTTGAAGAGCCCGCGGAGGCGACAAGCTGTGCGAAAAGGGGGTTCTCGACACCGGGCATGGTGATTTCCTGTGAGGGGGTAACAGGCGAGTTCGTCCCACAGCCCATGGCAGCCAGTACACTGAGGATGGTGATTGCGGTGAGGAAAATATGGGCTCTGGTTCTTTTCATGCTCGGCACCTCCTAAAACGGGCTCTGTTGAAAGCTACTTGCGAAATCCAGTGTTATGACAAGGCAACCGGGGTGCCATGCCGGCGGCAAGGGGTTGTTGAGGCGGGCGGGGAAGAGGTCCGGGGGAGACGAGGCGGGCTGTCGCAACGGATGCCGGCCACGCAACGTATTGATATTGAATCATATAGTCAAACAGCGAAAATTGACGAGTCTTGATGATTCACCTTATTATTTTTGATTTTAAATGCCCGCGGGGAAATTCGCTTCGAACCGGTATTGGGAATATTCCTGAGCTTTTGGAGGAGATCTGGTGTCCCGGGAGTCTGCCGGCTTGTAACTTGAAAATTATCAGTCTGTTACGGTAATTGGTTCATATTCGCCGATTTTGTTATTTTCCTTAATGTCGGATGCGTCTATTCCGTGTTTCTTCATCTTGTATCTCAGGGTTCCCCGTTCTACCTTAAGAAGGTCGGCTGTGCGGGTCACATTTCCGTCGGTATGTCTCAACGCGGCGACGATCACGCCCTTTTCGATATCGTCGAGAGATGCTCCCTGGGGTGGAAGGTCGACCCTTATCATTCCCTCCTGCTCCATGATGTTGAGGATGATTTCCCTTTCTTGCTTCTTTATCGGAAGATCCTCGGGCCTTATCTCTCCGCTCGAATTAAGGAGCACGGCGCGTTCGAGCATATTTATCAGTTCGCGTATATTTCCCGGCCAGGAATACGATTCAAGAAGACCGAGCGCGTCCTCGGATATCCCGATTTCCCCCTTTTTCATCCGTTTCGAGAACAACTCCGCGTAGTTCTCGGCGATCGGCCTGATGTCTTCGATCCTGTCGCGCAGTGGGGGAAGGGTTATTTCGATCACGTTCAACCTGTAATACAGGTCGACCCTGAATCGCTTCTGATCGATCGCGGTCTTAAGGTCGCGGTTTGTGGCGCAGATAATCCTTACGTCTACGGGGAGAAACTGCGTTCCGCTTACTCGCCGTATTGTCCTTGAGTCGAGGAATTTTAACAGTTTCGCCTGCAGGTTGAAGTCTATCTCGCCCACCTCGTCGAGAAAGATCGTTCCGCCGTTCGATAGTTCGAAAAGCCCCATCTTCCTGTTCTTCGCGTCGGTGAAGGCTCCCTTTTCATAACCGAAGAACTCGCTCTCGAGAAGATTTTTCGGTATGGCGGCGCAGTTCACTTCGATGAACGGCCCTTCCGACCTCTCGCTCGCATTGTGTATGGCCTTTGCAAGCGCGCCCTTTCCAGTACCGTTCTCGCCGGTTATCATGACCGATGTGAAATCGCTCCGGCCGACCTTCCGGGCGAGTTCTATCACTTCGGCGATCTTGTCGCTCGCTCCGATTATTTCCTCGAATCCCTCGGCGCCGGATTTGTGCCTGCTCACTTCTTTCATCTGGCGGCGCTTGCCGAGACCCTGCGCCAATCCCGACAGTATTCCGTTAAGATCCCTGCTTTCGTAGGGAATACAGAGCGTGTGACGGGCTCCGAGTTTCAGCGCGAGCCTGTCCGCTCCCTGAAGCCCTTCGGGAGCGAAAAGAATCAGCTGAGAAGAGGCGTTTGCCGAACGCCAGTTTTTCATTTTTCGCAACTGCTCGCCATTATTCCTTTCATTCCAATCCGCCGGAAGAGAAAGGATCAGAAGGGGCACGGGATCGCTTTTTCGCGTTTCGAGAAAACCATCGATCGAATCATAAGAGGAGATCGCCCATCCGGCTTCTTCGCAATCGCGGGCGATCGACCGTCCCGTGGGCATATCAAACGAGATTATATCGAGCCTGAGATTCATTTTGACGATTTCCCTAAAGGAATTGACCGGCCGTCCATCGATGTTTTCCGGATATAACTGCAAAATACATGCCGTGTCATGGGAACCTGCCGCGGGATATCGTGAAAGTGAGCGCTTGACCCGGGGCGCTCTTATGCTTTTTAATCAGAGGGTCTTAGACGGTTCCGGATTCGAGGGGCAGGATCGCCATCGAAAGCGACAGTGGATGATAAGGCTGTTTATGGAAAAACTCCTGAAGGCTGCTTGCATAATGTGCGCAATTGCCGCAACGTCGTTTCAAGGTTGCGGAGGCGATCCCGATCTTATGGAAATGCCGCTTATCGACGCGGTCACTCCCGAGTCGGCCTCTGTCGGAGATACCCTTTCGATATATGGGAGCGGATTTTCCGCGGAGGAGGTCGATATAGGGGCGGCATTTTCCGCGTGCGGTTTCTCGAACAGACATTCGTACCGCGCGGCCGTTCCGTTCGACGTCACATCTTCCCGCATGTCGGTCATAGTGCCTGACGGGGCTTTTTCCGGTCAATTGAGGCTGCAATGGTCCAATCCCGTATCGAGCCCGGAACTTTTCGGGTTGTCGCCGCCGCCGGTGGCATCAGGGACCGTGGAGTTCGATGTGATTCAACACGCCGGCGATGTAGCGAAAATATTTTTTTCTTCGGCCGGTTATGACTTCACCCTGGGATCGGACGACGAAGCTTCCACCTGGCTGCTCATCCTGTTCGACGGAGCCGATCCGCCGCCGTCGGAATACTTCGACTATTATGTGGTCTCCAGCGGGCCGTGTTCCGGCCGCGCGCTCGGCGTAACTCAGGGCGTCGCAGCGAAAGGCGAAGGAACGGCGAGACTGAAAATGGGCGGAGCAGGCGATGCCGGCCCGCCGATTCGCAATGGCAGGCGATCCCGCGGGACCATGACGTTCCCCTTCGGCTTCGATAAGAAAAAGAGAACGGAATTCCTCGATGTGTTCGAATTGGGATCGCAGGGCGTTACGCCCGGTAACCGTGTCACGGCGCCCGGCGCAGCCGCCGATTCGGCCGTATTCGACGTTTACGCGGATATTGACGGCAGCACGATAGAGCCGGCTTCGTTCGTGAGCGTTATCGCCGATCTGAAGTATGAAGGTGAACACGTGCTCCTTTATGTGGACCGGCAGACGGACGGCAGTTGTATCACCGGCGATGAGGCGGAGGAGCTGGGACGATCGTTCGACACGAGCATCTACACGATCGACAGGAACGCGTTCGGTTCGGAGTCGGATATCGACGGCGATGGCAAGATAAGCATCCTGCTTTCGCCTGTGATAAACAGGCTGACGGATCCGGGGACCGCTTCGACGGAAGGATATATAGCGGGTTTCTTCCTGCCGGGGGATCTTTTACCCGGCTATATCAATCCATCCTGCACCAACGGCATGGAAATATTTTATACGTTCGTGCCGGATCCTATGGGCGAGTACGGCAACGTGTACGAAAAGGACAGGGCCCTGGAAGTGATAAGGGGAGTGCTGGCCCACGAATTCCTCCACATGATCATGTTCAACTACAGCATATTGATATTCGGAGATGGGGTTAATGCCAGGTACATGCAGGAAACATGGGTCGGCGAGGGGCTCGCCCACATAGCTGAAGACCTGAATGACCATACCGAAAGCAATATTGCAAGGGCCGGTCTGTTTCTCGCGGATCCGGGCGGCACGACGTTGATTCACGGAGGGGACGCGCTCGACGAGAGGGGGGCGGCCTTCCTGTTCTTTCGCTATCTTGGAGACCGCTTCGGAGAGGGGATCTTCAGGGAGATAGTCCGGACGAAAGCTGTCGGCGTAAAAAATATTGAAATAGTGACCGGCATGGATTTCCACGAGGTTTTTTCCGATTGGGCGGCGACGCTCTATCTTGACGGGACAGGCATTACGGCCGACGATAGATTCTCTTATTCATCGATAGACATCAGGAGCGATTTCCCGCCCCTTGGCGTTTTGTCCGCGGAAGGATGTTCCGCCTTCATATCGGGTTCGATCAAATCGATGGGACCGGAATATATACTCCTGGAATTCGATCCGGGCGGCCTGGGCGGTTTTTCGATAAACTCGGGCGACCATTCCCTGATGAACGCCGTGATTATTCGGCTGGAGTAAGATGAAAATCCGGGTTTTCCACCTGGGGCAATTCCATATCGATACCGGAACGGGTCCGGGATCGCCGCGGGTGCCGGGATTATTTTTCTCGCTTGCCCTGGTGTTTTTTATGGCCTGCGCTTCAGCCCCCCGCGCGGACGACGCATCGACGGGCGGTTTTGCCGGGGAAGGCCGGATCAGTTATGAAGGCTCCAATCCCTTCGACCGCCGTTTGAAACTCGAGTGCCGTGATGGTTCGGCCTGGATCATTTCGGGCCCGCGGTTCGAAAGCGACCTCTCCGTCCTCGACGGACACATGGTGAGAATCGTGGGAAGGGTTTTTCAAAAAGACGCTTCGCTTCCGGCCGTTGAAATCACGGGATACCGGCTGCTTCCCGTCGACGGCATGGCGGTCATGCAGGGGGCGATCAGTGTCGAGGATACGTCGGTCTATATCGATCGGTATGAAAACGGAAAAAGATATAGGATCGAAGGTCCATTGCGGAAAGCCTTGTCGAATTTCGATCGTTTCAGGGTATGGGTGTGGGACGAGTCTTCAGCTGGAAGAGGAGGCGGTCCCGGGCATGTCCGGGTCAGCGGTTACGAGATACTCGGTCCCGCGGACTAGGAATCATCGGGAGTCCGCCTTGCGTATCTCCTCGAGATTTGAATAGCGTATGAAATCGGACGCCTCGAGCTGCGTGAAAAACATGGCCAGCCGGTCGTGGCACGGCTCGATTCTTTCGCCGAATCGCCGGCTCATGGTATCCGCCACCCCGCCTACGTCGCTTCCGCCGTCGCAGAGCAGCCATACCGCGCTGCCTATCTCATCAAGCCGGATTTTGACGAACCTGTTTCTCATCCTCGATTCCAGCAGCCTTTTCATGATTCTATTTCTGAACCTCGGAGCGAGGATCGTGACCATCCCGTCTTCGCCGAGTTCGTGATCCACAAGGCGCTCGGGAACGAGCCTCAGAAGGTTCACTTCGTATCTTGTTGTCTTTCTTCTTGCCATGGTATTTTCCGCAACCGCGGGCGCATTAAACGAGGCCCGGTACAGGCTGCGCCTGTACCGGGCCCTTCATCTTAAAAATCAGTTTTTATCAGCTCCGCTTGCAAGCGGGATTTTAATCAGGATATACGCCAGCAGCGCGAATACCGGAAGGGCCAGCCACGCGCTGCCGCCTTCGATGATCTTCGGGATGAGGGCGTCGCCTTTGCCGATGACAACCGTCGCGGCGATGATGATCCCCATCAGAGCCTGTCCTGCGATCAATCCCGAAGCAAGGAGGATCCCGGTGTTTTCGGTTTTTTCCTTGTTCAGTTTTCTCCTCGCCATGATCGTGTCGGTTATCCACTTGATGATCCCGCCGATAAAAATCGCGGATGTCGTGTGAAACGGGAGATACATGCCGACAGCTATGAGCATGGGGGAAGGGGCTCCTATAAGGATGAGGGCTATCGCGAAAAGCGCGCCCGTTATCACGAGCGGCCAGGCCATCTGGCCCGTGATAATCCCCTGCGCGAGCATCGCCATAAGACCGGCCTGCGGCGCGGGAAGCATCTCTCCTCCGATGCCGCCCATCTTGGCGTATCCCGTGTGGAGAAGCTGAAGGACGAGCGCCATGACGAAGGCGGCGGCCACCACTCCGATCAGGCAGCCGAGCTCCATCGCCCTAGGGGTTCCGCCCAGAATGTGTCCGGCCTTTAGGTCTTGGATGATGTCGCCTGCGACGCCGCTGGAACAGCAGACGACCGCCGCGACGCCGAGTACAGCCGCCACGCCGAACGCGCCCTTGACTCCGACTATCACCATAAGTATCGCCGCCACGATCAGCGTGGAAAGTGTCAGCCCCGAAATCGGGTTATTGCTCGAACCGATCGTTCCGACGAGGAATCCCGCCACCGCGGCGAAAAGGAATCCCGCGACCGTCATGACGAGCGTCGAAACGAGAGCGCCGACGATGCTTGCACTGAAATGAAGGTAGAGGAAAAAGATAGGGATCATGAGAACGAGGATTCCGATGATGGTTATCGAATAGGGGATGTCCTTTTCTATCCGGTTTTCCTCGCTCCCTGAGGCGGCTTTGCCTATCTGCCCGAGATCCTTGAAGGCCCTTTTAATGCCGGCCCCGAGCGATTTGCGCATCCTGAACAGCGTGTAGAAAGCTCCGACGAGCATCGAGCCCACCGCAAGCGGGCGGACCTGCGAGTTCCAGATCGCCGCCGATGTATCGAGCCAGTCCGTTCCGGCTCCGAATGAGCCGTTGATGAAGATGAACAATGGAACCATCATCATGTGTCCGAACACTCCGCCGGCGAAAACGATCGATGCGAGTCTCGGGCCGATGATATAACCCACGCCGAGCATGGCGGGAGAGGCGTCCGGGGTCTCCACGAAGATTCCGCCGGTCGGGTTTAACGTCGCCCCTATCTGTCTCATGTCGCTTGTCAGAAGTTTGAAGTTTCTGACCATCGGAAGAGCCCAGAAATGCTTTACAAAACCCTGAACGAGCTGCAGGCCGAATTCGTTCCTGACCAGTTCCAGGGCTGCGGAAACGCCTATCATGCCGAACACATATTTGGCGCCTGTCGCCCCGCCCTGGCCTGCCTTGACGATCTCTGCGCAGGCCTTGCTTTCTGGGAAGGGCAGGCTCTTGTCGTCGATAAGCACTCGTCTCAGGAATATCACGAAAAGAACGCCCAGTATGCCGCCGACAAGCATCAGGCTCGTGCTCTGCCAGTAATGTATCGAATCCCAGATCGGCTGTCCGGTGTCCGGGTTCCTGGCGATAAGAAAAGCGGGAATGGTGAAGATCGCTCCCGCCACGATCGCCTCGCCGACCGCCGCGGTGGTACGGCAGGTGTTCTCTTCGAGGACCGTTCCCCTGAAGAGTTTCAACACGGCCATCGCCATGACGGCGGCCGGGAATGTCGCGGCGACGGTCATGCCGGCGACGAGCCCGAGGTAAGCGTTTGCCGCTCCAAGGATCACTGAAAGAATCGCGCCGAACACGACCGCCGGGATCGTGAATTCCTTCATCCTGGTCTCAGCCGGCACATATGGCTTGAACGAATTATCGGCCATAGAAAACCCCCTTCCGACAAACAAGAAATAATCTGTCGCGCAATCGTGGACGTTAAAGATCTGACACTGAACGAACCCGAATTTCCGGATGATATTCATATGTTTCGGACAAAGTCAAGAAATTCATGGTGTCAGGATCCTGACACCGCCGGCCGCCACGGGAAAATGCATCGATGCCGCAACAGATTGGCGGGCTAGCTCATACACCGGCGCGGAACTCCGGGAACGGTTCTTGCCGTGATTTTCCGGAAAAGCGGCCGGTCCGGTTCAGGAACAACATTCATGGAGGCGTGAGGATAGCGGGATATGAACGACATCATGAAGATCTTTCTCGAAGTCCTGTGCAGGACGTGCGGAGCCGGCTCCGCGTCGGTTCACGCGAGAGTGTCCGCAGCCGGCGAAGAGATCACCATCCTCAGACATCAGTACGATACGGCTTGTCCGGAATCCGGCCGCAGCTCGTATACCGACAGGCAGATCCGGTTTACGCTGCAGGAACCGCCCGAAGGAGGGTCGGACCGCGAACAAGCGGAAGCGATCCTGATACCGCGGGAAGCTTCCGGTTATCCGGAAACCGCGCCGGAGAACATTGCAAATCCGATGCACGGATGGAATGTCCAGAAGCTCGAAATGGATCTGTGGCGATTTTCGACGTCCAGGGAAGGCCTTCTTATAGACCTCGTTCTGGGATTCGGGCCGATCGACGGAAGAAGATTACGTGAATCGATCGATATGGCCGGGAGTTTCCTGGGTCTCTTCGAGAAGATCGTGTCGATTTCCGGGGCCGTCCCGGCAGTGTGGGGCGGGGATGCCGAAAACAATCTCGCCGGCGGTCAAAGCGAACAGTCCGTTTTCGATCCTCCCATGTACGGGATTTCGGAGGAGATCGCCGGCCTCAGGGACGCGATAAAAAAGGTTTCGGTTTCCTCCGTGCCGGTCCTTATCGAAGGGGAGAACGGGACGGGCAAGGAGATCGTGGCGCGTAACATTCACGGGATCGGGAGAAGGAGGGATAAATCCCTTGTAATAGTCAACTGTATGGAGATGCCGGCCACCCTTCTTCAGGGAGAGTTGTTCGGGCATGTGAAAGGATCGTTCACCGGAGCCATGTGGGACAGGCGCGGCCTGATGGAGAGCGCCGCCGGGGGCACTTTCTTTCTCGACGAGATCGGGGAGATGCCGCTGAACCTCCAGGCCGCGCTGCTGCGCGTGATCCAGGAAAAGGAGATCAGGAGGCTAGGTGAGAACACCATGAGACCTATCGACGTCAGGTTCATTTTCGCGACCAACAGGAACCTCGGAGAACTGGTCAGGAAGGGGAGTTTCAGGGAGGATCTCTATTTCAGGATAAAGGGGATACGGCTTTTTGTCCCGGCTCTCAGGCACAGGAGGATGGATATACTTATCCTTGCTTCAAGACTGCTTGAAGCGGCTTCGAATGCGGAGGGAAGAAGGATTCCGATAATCACGGCCTCGACCGCCCGGCGTCTCCTGGCCTATGGATGGCCCGGGAACGTTCGCGAGTTGAAAAACGAGATGGAGAGATTCATCGCGCTTTACCCCGACGCGCGGAGAATCGACCCGGATATGCTTTCTTTTTCCCCCGGGGATGTCAACCGCGAGACGGAATCCGGACCGGCGGAAGCGGCCGGGACGATGCCGGACGCGGTGAAAATTCTCGAACGCAGGATGATCGTTGACGCACTCGGGAGGTTTTCGGGCAACAGGACCAGGACGGCTTCGCAGCTGGGCATAACGAGACAGGGTTTGCTGAAAAAGATAAAGCGTTATGGGATGCTCGATGTAAAAGGTGTTTGAGGTGGGAGCCGGAGGCGATTATCGGCAGAATACGGCTTGCTTCAATTTTTCCCCTTATATATACTGCGGAAGGTTTTTCCATGGAGGGCGCCCGTTGAGCAGGGGATCGTTATTGTACAGGTGGAGGCAGGAGTTATTTTCGGGACTTCTCGGCGGATCGATACTCGCGATGTCTTTCCCTCCCTTCCCCACCCGGATACTATCCATAGTGGCGCTGGTTCCTCTTCTGCGATATTTTCTCGTTGTGTTTCCCGATATCGGCTGGAGAAAAGGCGCCCTGAAGAGGGGATTCGCGGCCGGGTATTTTTTCGGCCTGGCATTTTTCTCGATACTGCTTTTCTGGATCGCCAACCTTGTGCCGGAATCCAATATGAACATGTCCTGGGTCATGGTGCCGGCCATAGCGCTGCTGATAATGTACCTGGCGTTGTTTCCCGCCCTTTTTTCGCTTCTGCTCGCATGGTTCATCAGGAGGTTCGGGGCTAAGGCCCTCTTTGCGGCCCCTGCGTTCTGGACGATGACGGAGTTCATGCGTTCCAGCGGGGAACTCGCATTTTCCTGGGGATTGATTTCCAGTTCCCTCGTTCCATACCCGATCGCGATGCAGGGGCTTTCCTTCTACGGTCCTTTCGGATTCTCGATGGTTTTGGTGCTGGCAAATGTCCTGATCACGCATGTGTTTTTTGCCGGAACCGACAGGGGGCGCGCCTGGGCTCTCAGCGCCCTGGTAATGCTCATAGGAGTCCATCTGTCTTTGGGCGCCATGCGCATCGCCGATATCGACCGGAAAGAACCGGGCAAGAGGACCGCGAAAGTCGCGGTGATCCAGCCGAACCTCGATCTTGCCTTGAAGTGGAATCCGCAGTACCGCGATTCGATCTTCACGCAGGTCGAATCGTTGACGAAGGCTGCGGCGGCGGAAAACGCCGTCCTTGCGATCTTCCCGGAGACGGCCGTTCCGGTCTCGATCAGTCATTCGGCCCGCCACCGGACATGGCTGAAAAGGATCGCCGCCGAATCCGGAATCGACCTTTTCATCGGTTATATCAACCATGTCCAGGAGGGCGAGCAGTGGCGGGCGTTCAACGCCTGCGGTCTGGTCGACAGCGACGGGACGATAAAGGCGCAGTATCACAAGGTCAATCTGCTTCCCTTCGGAGAAAGGATTCCCTTCAGCCAGTATTTTCCCGTCTTTGAAAAGATCGATTTCGGGCAGGCGAACTTCCGCAGGGGGGAGACACAGACCGTTTTTGACTCATCGGCGGGGAAATTCGGGGCCCTGATATGTTTTGAGTCGACCTTTTCCGATTTCACGAGAAGGTATGTCAGGCAGGGGGCGGAATTCCTTGTCAATATCACCAACGACGGATGGTTCGGGAGTGCGCGAGGCCCCCTTCAGCACGCGGAAACGGCGGTATTACGCGCCGTCGAGAACGGCGTCACACTGGTGAGGTCGGCCAATACCGGCGTTTCGATGGCCGTCGATCCCGCGGGCAGGATAAAGCAAAGCATCGGTCTCAACAGGGAAGGCATGCTCCTGGTCCCGGTCAAACTCCTTGACAACCTTACTTTTTACTGCAGGTACGGGCAGCTTTCCTTCTTTGTCATGTTTTTTATCAATCTTCTGGTATTTCTCCTGCCGGCCTGGTTCCAGAAACCGGGGTTTTTCAAATAATCCGGACATTATATGATCTTGCCGCAGCCGGGCTAAGTTTCAGGGACGGAACGCGTTCCGCGGCCCGCCCGTCAAACGTAATTTGAACCGGAAAACCGGTTTCCATCCGGCGCCTGCGACTCCCGAATCGTATCCGGCCAGCCGACTTAGAAGCTAAAGTTATCGGCGTAAGGAGACGAAATGAATGATAGTCGGCCATACCATGCCATGTGAGGTGCGAAAATGACGAATATTGAAACTGCAAACGATACGATGGTATTCCGCTGTGTCAATTTCAGGCTGGGGGACGAATGGTACGGGCAGGATATCAGGCATATTCAGGAAGTGAACAGGGCTCAGAGTATCACCGAAGTGCCCGGAGCTCCCGAATATATTCTGGGAGTCATAAACTTGAGGGGCAGCGTGATACCCGTCATGGACCTGAGAAGAAGGCTCGGCATGCCGACCGTTCAACTGACGAAAAAAAGCCGGGTGATCGTGATCGAATTCGAGGGATCGCGACTGGGACTGCTGGTGGATTCGGTCCACCATGTTCTGGATATTCCGTACGGAAGGATTTCCGATCCTCCGGAATCGACGATTACGGAGAGGAACCGGTTTATCAACGGGATCGGACAGATAGACGACCGGTTCGTGTTCTTTATCAATATCGAGAGGATTTTCAACGAGGAATTCAGGAAAGAGAGCATGAAAGCGGCCGAAGAAGTGACGATCACCTAGATGGGGGTTGCGGCAGTTGGAAACGACAAAAACAATGCCGGTCGAAATGGCCAGGGATGATTTCAACTGGTTCAGAAGGTTCATCGAGTCGGAGACGGGTATCCACCTGCCCGACACGAAATACGTCTATCTTTATCACAGGATATCAAAAAGGATGAATGCGCTCGCGATCGAATCGGTCGGGGAATACAGGGATCTGCTGGAGACGGGCAAAGGCCGCTGCGGTGAGAAAAACGCCTTGTTCGAGGAGATAGTCATATCGGAAAGTTCCTTTTTCCGCTACCAGATACAGTTCGAGAAATTTCGGTCGGTCATCCTTCCAGATCTCGTAAGGAGCAGGATAAATTCGGGAAATCATGTGAACGTATTTTCCCTCGGCTCTTCCCGGGGCCAGGAGATCTATTCCGTGGCCATGATTCTCAACGAGGATCTGTCCATCGAACAAAAGCCGTATGTCAGGCTTACGGCCCTGGATCTTTCGGAGAAAATGGTCAAGGAGGCCAGGGAAGGCCTCTATTCAGAAATTGATATGGCCGGATTGCCCCGACTCTACCTGGACCGCTATTTCATCAGGGAGGAAACGGGATACCGGCTGCTTCCGAGAGTGGCGGGAATGGTCACCTTTTCCAGATTGAACCTCGTATCGGACAGCTGGCGGCACTTCCGGGAGGCCGACGTGATCTTCTGCAGGAACACGATTATTTATTTCGGAAAGAAGATCAAGGAGAGCATAACGGGAAAGATAATCTCGAACGTCAGGCCTGGTGGATATATACTGCTCGGTCACAGCGAAATGATAGACACCGGGACGTTCAACGTGACTCATCTGGGCAACAATATCTACAGGAAGGATTCACTTTGAGCGTATCATCGAGCGCGCTTGTGGTTACATTCCTTGAAGACTCCGACGAGATCCTCGGCCAGATGGAAGAGTTGATCATCGAACTCGAGCGATATCCGGGCAATATCGAACTGCTCAATAAACTCTTCAGGATCATACACACGTTGAAGGGCACGTCTTCGTTCATGGGATTCGTCGGAATATCAGGATTCGCCCATGAACTGGAGAATCTTCTGCACATGGTGCGAAACGACGAGATTGAGTTTTCCCCGGAGACCCTTGACCTTGTTTTCAGGAGTTTCGAGATTTTCAAAATCCAGATCGACGATATAAGAAAAGATGGAATGGAAAAGGAAAGAGACCTTAAGGCGATACTGGAGGATTTCAGAAATCTCGCCGGCCGGAAACCGGAAGATCGGAAGCACGGTGGCGAACCGGCGGTGGAAGAAGCCGGCGGCGGAACCTCGACGAACGGCCCGCGAATGACGGCGAGCAGGCTGGGAGTCAAGGATGTCTCGGCTGTCCATCTGCTTTCCATGCTGCCTGCAGCCACTCTGGAGGCAATTATGGGAGGGGGCCGTTCGATTTACCATTTGAAGCTTGGTTTTCAGATGGAAAGTTCCATGCAGGTTGCAAGAGCGATGCTCGTTCTCAGGGAACTGGACATGAAGACCAGGCTGCTGCTTTCCGTGCCTCCCGTGGAGTATCTCGAAGAGGAATTTGAAGGCTCCGTCGACTTTCTACTGGATTCCGACCTGCCGGGTGACGCGATAAGGCAAATCGTTCCGGCAGACAAGGCCGTGGAATTCACGCTGAAAAGGATCGACGTCGAGGATATCAGGCGGGTCGCCGGAGGCGCCGTGAAACATGAAACGCTCGTTGATGACCGCGCGGCGGTTACGAATGCTTCGGCCCCGGGCGGGGGAACGCCGGAAACGCCTTCAACGGACCGGGTCGATGATGAAAAGAGCGGATCCGGCGCAATGAACCTGAGGGAAGACGAAGGGAAGAACGAACCCGATCCGGTGGCCGGGAATCCGAAAATGAGCACGGAAATAATCCGTGTCGACATAAGGAAACTGGACAATCTCATGAACCTTGTCGGCGAGCTCGTGACCAACCGGACTCGAAACCACGACCTTGCCATGCGGCTCAGGTCCGAGTTCGAGGAATCCGAATGTGTCGATAATCTCTTCGAAAGCATCCAGGAACAGGCAAGGATAATATACGAGATACAGGAAGGCATAATGAACAGCAGGCTCGTACCCGTCGGCACTATTTTCAAAAGTGTTCCCCTCGTGGTGAGGGAAATCTCCAGAAATACGGGCAAGTCAGTTGAATGCAGGATCAGCGGAGAGAGCACTGAACTCGATAAGAAACTTGTCGACGGGATCAGGGAAGCGATAATGCATCTTGTCAGAAATGCGGTCGATCATGGCATAGAATCTCCATCGAAGCGAAAAGCGATAGGTAAAGGAGAAACCGGAATCCTGAAAATAAGCGCCTACCGGGAGTACAGCCAGATTGTGATAAATATTGAGGATGATGGACGGGGCATAGACAGGGAGAAGGTGCGGCAGAAAGCCGTTGAAAAAGGCCTCATAGATCCGGGAGAAGCCGCCGGCCTCACGGAAGCCGGACTTATTTCACTGATATTGCAGCCGGGCTTTTCCACATCCGAACAGGTGACGGGCATATCCGGAAGGGGCGTTGGACTGGACGTCGTCAAAAAAGAGATCGAGAACCTGAAGGGTTCGATCGAGATCGTTTCCGAGTTCAACAAGGGGACAACCGTCACCATGAGGGTGCCCATCACGCTGGCTATCATCCAGGGGCTGCTCGTGAAAAGCGGCGACAAGGTGTTTGCGATCCCCATCTCGAGCGTTTCCGAGATCGTGCGCCTCGACATGGCCGAAGTGCACGGCCGGGGCAGCGGCGACATGCTTGTCCGGATGCGCGACAGTTTCATAGAGCTTTACACTCTCGAAGACCTTTTGGGATTGAAGGTGACGCGGATGAGCGAGGGGTTGCACGTAGTCGTCGTGAATTCCTTCGGAAAGGCTGTCGGAATAATCGTGGATGGATTGCTGGGGGAGCGGGAAATCGTAATCAAGAGCATGGAAAGCGGGTTTGTCGATGTCGATGGCGTCGCCGGAGCTTCGATCATGGGCGATGGTACGGTCATATTGATCATTGATATTCCCGTGCTGCTCAGGAAGAAGCTCCTGTCGTCCCGGCCCGCCGGTCCCGGGATGCGCTCTCTGGAGGTCGTGCAAAGGTGACAGTGCTGGATCAGGAAATCGCCGACTCGGCAAGAGAAAGATATGTGGGGATCGGCCAGGTGCTGACCGAGGAATCGCCCGGCAGGCTGAACACCATACTCGGTTCCTGCGTGGCCCTCATGCTCTATGATACCGAAACGAGGTTCGGGGGGATGGCGCATATTCTGCTGCCCGGGAAAGGAAACGAAAACCTCAAATACGCAGACGCCGCGTGCTCCCATCTTGTTTCCGAGGTAAGAAAGAGATCGGTGCCGTCTTCGAGGATCATCGCAAAGATCGCCGGTGGAGCCAGCACGAAATACAGGGGTGACTCCAGTCTCATCGGTGACATAGGGAAGGGAAACATTCTGGGCGTGATCACCTTCCTCATGAACGAGGATATTTCCATAGAGGGAATGCATACGGGCGGACATTTTGAGAGAAAAATACTGTTCGATCTTGAAAACGGGGATGTAATAGTCTCGCTGAGCATAAAGGATCCGATGAAGGCGGGAGTCAGGGTTATCTGAACCGGACGGAAAGAGAAGTCATGGGTATTTCCGTATTGTGCGCCGATGATTCGAAACATGTGCTGGACATGCTGGCCAGATTGATATCCTCGATGCCGGAGGTCGACAAGGTCTACAAAGCGGTCAACGGCGAAGAAGCGGTACGGTTTACCAATCAGTACAAGCCGGACGTCGTGACGCTGGACCTGAAGATGCCGGTCCTTGACGGCCTGCAGGCTTTGAAGAAGATCAGGTTGTTCGGATCGATCCCGGTGATAATGATAAGTTCGTATACTCAACCGGGGGCTTTTTCCACGATGGAAGCGCTCGAAGAGGGGGCTTTCGGGTTCATACCAAAACCGGCAAGCGGCAGGCCTGACGATATGATAAAGATGAGAGACGAACTGACGGCCATGATAAGGCAGGCCGTGGAGGCGTACGGCGCGAGGGAGTTCGACGACGGGAGCGAAGAAATCGAGGAGCCCCTGGTATTCAAGCCGGATGACAAGGGCTTCGGCCGGTCCGGGATCGAATGTGACGGGGACACTTTCTTTACCGAAAGCCAGGAAAGAATGTTCGAGGCGGTGTTCATAGGGTGTTCTGCCGGAGGCCCGCGCGCGCTGAACGCCATCCTGCCCAAGATACCGGGATGGTTTCCATGGCCGATCGTGATCGTGCAGCATATGCCGGAGTTCTTTACAAAATATTTCTCGCAGACCCTTGACCGGAAATGTCATCTGTCGGTGAAGGAAGCCGAGCATGGCGAGATCGCGAAAGCAGGGCACATCTATATAGCTCCTGGAGGAGCTCACCTGAGGGTGAGAAAGATCGGACGGGATGTGAAACTGGTTCTGGACGGAGAGTTTCCGGAAGTCTCCGGAGCGAAACCGTCCGTGGACGTCATGATGGAATCGGCTGCTTCGAGCCTCGGAGTGAAGGCGATCGGCATGATCCTTTCAGGAATGGGAGTGGACGGCGCCGCCGGCCTGTTGAAAATGAAGGAAGCAGGTTCGCTGACCGTCGTCCAGGACCGTTCATCCTCGCTGATTTACGGTATGGCCGGGATGGCTTTGAAGATGGGGGCGGCGAATCATATCGTAAACGTCGACGATATTCCGGTCTTCCTGATCTATTCTCCGATAGTGAAAATGACTCACATCGGACGTGTCGACAACTCCCCGCTGAATCTGAGAACATGATCCGCGGACAGGGGCGCGGAAAACGGCGACCGTATCCGTTCCACTTGATATGGTTCCATCCGTTAATATGCGTTGCAGCTTTCATCCGGATATTTTAGGATCACGCATGAGGTCCGGCCCGCAGTCGGGAATCATAGCGTGACCGGGGCACGGGCTTCATAAGGGGAAAACTGGAAAAGTGAAAAAAGACGGGCGCGGGGCTGATGACCTGAGAAAATGGATGGTCCAGTCCCAGATAATCTGCCGGGGTGTCGCGAATCCCGAGGTCGTGGATGCGATGAAGCGCGTTCCGCGAGAGATGTTTGTCGGGCCCGGCCTGGCCGGATCGGCTTTCGACGACTGCCCCCTTCCAATCGGTCTGGGGCAGACCATATCCCAGCCATACATAGTTGCATACATGACCGAACAGCTTTCGCTCGTAAAAACAGATCGCGTGCTGGAGATCGGAACTGGAAGCGGATACCAGACCGCGATACTGGCCGAGATCGCGGCCGCAGTATATACGGTGGAGATAATCGGCGAACTTTCCGAAAGAGCGCGCGGCAGGCTTTTCGCGCTCGGGTACGACAACATCCATTTCCGTACGGCGGACGGCACGTTCGGATGGCCCGAAGAGTCGCCTTTTGACGCGATAATCGTCACGGCGGCGCCCGCGTCTATCCCGGAAGTTCTATTATCGCAGCTTTCGGACGGCGGGAGAATGGTGATACCGGTTGGAGGGGCCGTTCAGTATCTCAGAAGACTGACGCGGACAAGGGATGGATTCAGGGATGAACCGCTTATCGGAGTCAGGTTCGTTCCGCTGACCGGAGGCATGCAGGAGGGTGGCCAATGACAGGGATCATCTACCATGATCTTTTCGGATTGCATCTTGAGGGGTACAACCACGTCGAAAGCCCCGAAAGGTACAGGGTCATAATGGAACGGCTTCGCAACTGTTCCTTTTCCGGGGATCTCGTTTTTATCGAGGCAGAGAGGGTCGACGTGGAGTTGCTGAAACAGGTTCACGACGGGAAATACGTGAATGATATTCTATCGATGAAGATAGACACTCCGGTCGTGCTCGACTGGGGCGATACGGTTGCGACGTCCGCATCGCAGCAGGCCGCTCTTCATTCGGCCGGAGCGGGAGTGCAGGCGGCCGGGCTTGTCCTCGACGGAAAAATCGATTCGGCATTCTGCGCCGTCAGACCGCCCGGGCATCATGCGGAAAGAGACAGGGCCATGGGCTTCTGCATATTCAACAATATCGCGGTCGCCGCTTCGTGGCTTATTCGAACCGCCGGGCTCGGGCGCGTGGCGATCGTCGACTGGGATGTCCATCATGGAAACGGGACGGAACGGATCTTTTTCGACGACGACAGGGTGTTGTACATCAGCATCCATCAATATCCCCATTACCCCGGGACCGGACATTTCAACACCGTCGGAATCGGGAAGGGCGCCGGTTATACGATTAATATTCCCGTAGGCGCCGGTGCCGACGACGCGCTGTATCTGGACAAGTTCCACGGCAGGATAATACCCGCCCTCGAGGAATACAGGCCCGAGTTCATACTCGTGTCGGCGGGGTTCGACGCCCATGCCGACGATCCATTGTCCGGCGGAAGGTTGACCAGCGGAGTATTCGGCGAAATGACCCGGCTTCTCGGAGGCGTGGCGCGAAAGCACTGCGACGGAAGGATCGTATCCCTGCTGGAGGGCGGTTACGATCTCGAAGCGCTTGCCGATTCGGTGGAAAAACACGTCGAGGCGCTTCTGCGGGGCGCCTGATGCCGGGCCGCGGCGCTCGCCGGCTGCCGCGGATCAGATGTAAAGCCTGTATTCGGCGCGGCTCTCGTTTATCGAACTGACGCGTATCCCGGGCTTGTCGACGATGGGGCATTTGTTTTCGCAGATGCCGCATCCGATGCAGAGCGCCGGGTCGACCTCCGGCAGCTTGAGAATGAAGGGGACGCCGTCCCCGGCCGTGGTTTCGACGCCCCGGAATTTAATGGCCTTGCCGGGCGCCGGGCAGTGTTCTTCGCAGACTCCGCAGTTTCTTCCCATGGAGTAGGGGATGCACCTGTTTTTGTCGAAGAAGGCGAGGCCTATCCGGATGCGCTGTTTTTCCTCCAAAGGCACGCTGCGGATCGCGCCGGTCGGGCAGACCTGGGAACACAGGTTGCAGTTGTATTCGCAATACCCGAGCCTCGGGACGAGCAACGGCGTCCACAACCCTTCGAATCCCGCCTGTGACAAGGCCGGCTGGAGTCCGTTCGTAAGACATACTTTCATGCACTCTCCGCATTTTACGCATGTCTGAAGAAACTTCTCCTCCGGAATGGCTCCGGGGGGTCTTATGAGTTCGGGGTTCGGTCTTTTGCGTTGTTCTCCAAATCTCACCAGCGGTACGGACACGAGAGCGGCCGCTCCCGCCGTCAGAAGCCGGCGCCTCTGAAGGTCGACGTTTCCATCGCCGGTTCTTTTTACGGTCGCGTGTATTGATACCGCCGCCGCGGGGCATATATCCTTGCAATTGTAACAGACGAGACATTCCCTGCTCGCCCAGCTGCCGGAAGGAAACGGCGTGGCTTCGCCCTGGCAGACCCTGTTGCACTTGTGGCATGCTACGCATTTTTCCACGTCGACGTCTACGCGGGCCAGCATCTGCCGGGCGCCCGCGAGGCCGAGAAGCGCGCCTAGCGGGCAGAGGTACCGGCACCAGAACCTGGGAGCCGCGAAGTTCAGGGCGAGGATCGCGGTGAACAGCGCAGCTATCAGCATCATCTGCCTGAAGACGGGCTGTTCGAACGCCAGCAGGGTTCCGGTCAACATCGAATACATCGCGTCGAAGGCCGGGGAAATACCCGGCACGTTCAGGGAATAGACGAACTCCAGCGCCGATCGCGCGATCCCGTTCACCGCCGGGTTGTAGCCGATGGCGAGCGATCTGATCGTAAGGGAGATCGGGTCGAGGAATCCGGCCGCGTTCCACCCGAACAGGGCGGCCGACAGGATGAACACCAGGACGAAATACTTGACCTTTCTAAGCCGGGGGAATCCCGCCCCGTCCGGCGCCGATCCCGGCCGGCGCATGCGCAGGAATCCCAGCGCCGTATTCATCGTCCCCAGCGGGCATACCCAGCCGCAGAAAAACCTTCCGAGCAGGATCGAAAGGATCAGAGTGATTGTGGAAAGAAGGAAGATCGCCCTCACGGCGTGTGACGCCAGGATCGAGCTGAGGGCTATAAGCGGGTCGAAATCGAGGAACAGCCTGACCGGCAGTCCGAGTTCGTCGCTGCCCTTGTATTCCGTCTGGATGAACAGAACAAGGAAGGCGAGCAAAAAAAGAATCTGAGAAAATCTTCGCAGGTTTTTCATGTTTCGTTATCCCAGTTTGATCTCCTCGTAACCCTTGCCCCTGAAATCCGCCGACCCAAGACCCTTCGATGCGGCCAGCATGATATGCGGGAAAGAGAGCGGATTCGTATCGAAATTTCCTCCTTCGAAAAGGGAGATGCCGAAAGCGTCTATCTTTACCGGATCGGCGCTGGCCGCGATCGTGTCCAGCCTGACGACATCCATTAGCGTACCCCCCTGCGGTCCGTTTATCCTCAGAAGCCGCACGGCGTCGAGGATCGTGAGGGCAGGTTTGAAATAGGCGGTGAGATCAACGATGCATTCGGGAAGCTTCTGGTGAAGCAGGTCGCGTCTTCCCCCTATCAGGCCCATCAGGTTTTTCATGGAAAGTGTGACGTTGGAAAGGCCGTGATGCTTGGCGACCGGCAGATTGATTATTTTGTCGGCTTCCCTCGCATCCGTGTAGACCTCCCAATCCTTCATCACGCCGCCTCCCAGATTCATCGTCTGGAATTTTCTCTTTTCCATGAAAGGGACCTCCGCTCCGGCTTTTTCGGCGGCCTCGCGGATTCCGCTTGTCTTGTAGGTTCTCCTCGCCTCGTTGCAGGTGTTGTCGGCCACAATGACCTTTGCCGCGCCGGCCTCTTTTGCCATCCTGACGACGGTTTCCACCACCGCCGGATTCGTCGTCGCGGCCTGCTCCGGTTTTCTATCCCACGAGATATTGGGTTTGACGAAGACGATATCGCCCGGGTCTATGAACGAACCCATTCCTCCCAGCATGTCGACCGCTTTCCGCACCGCGGACGGCGTGTCCGCGCCCCTGACCACGGCAAAAGTGGTCGATTCCTCGCTGTGAAATGGAAGCGAAGCGAGTCTTTCCGCCGGTGTCATGAGTAACGCGGCGCTTCCTCCCAGAACTTTCATGAAAGATCGTCTTGTCGCCATATGGTCGTTTCCTCCGGTTTTCAAAACCGTTCCGCGGTGTGTTCTGTCGATAACGCGGTTTGATCTTCCGGGGTCCAGGGCACCCTGAGTCCCGGGTTTTCAATATGTTGCACGTCAGAAGTATAAGGTTAGTTCCACTTCGCGTAAAGGTTAAATCCGCCGTATGTATGCGAAAGCTAAAAACACGTTAACCCGCTGATTTTGATTGAAATCGGCATTACAAAGCGTTATCTTCGCCGCGTGCATTTATCCATGAACGGGGCTGATTATGAGTGACAGCGATTTCCAGCCGAAGATTTTTTACCGGAAATTCGATTCCCTCCTGGTCCGTATTGAGGAGAATCCCAGCACGAGGGATCTTCTGTTCCAGATCCTGGACGAACTCGTACAATCCTTCAAAAACGATCTGAGGATAAAAAGCGGGTGTATATACCACATGCAATTCGGTTCCTTCCGCCTGGTCAGGGGGCCTGTCGGAGAACAGGGCGATGGCTGGCCCGGGACGATGTCGAAGGACGAGCCGGCGTTAAAGATTCTCGCGCAGCACAAAAGTTATATTTTCACCGATTCAAACGTTGCCCCATGGGGCGGCAACAGTATCGCCACACTGCTCGGGGACTTCGATGAGTATATCCTCGTTTTCCGGTTGGGCGAGAACTGGGTCAGGGAGACGCTGCAATTTTCGATGAACACGATAAGAAGCACGATCAATCTCAGCCAGTCGACGAACCGTTTCAGCGCGGACATGCAGGAGGCGTTCGAGATCCAGAAGAGCCTTCTGCCCGAAAGCGATCCGGATTTCAAAGGATACGATATCTCGGGAAGATCGGTTCCGGCCGAAAGAGTGGGAGGGGACTTGTACGATTTCAACCTGCTCGACGAGGAGATCCTCAGTTTCGCGATCGGCGACGCCAGCGGCCATGGCCTTCCGGCCGCTCTGCTCGCCAGGGACATAGTGACCGGGTTGAGGATGGGTATTGAGAACGAGATGAAGATATCCGGGGTCATAAAAAAGCTCAACAGGGTCATACATCAGAGCCGCCTATCGACTAAGTTCATCTCGCTGGTGTTCGGCGAACTCGAACGTAACGGGACCCTCGTGTATATAAATGCGGGGCATCCGCCGCCGCTTCATTTCAAGAAGGATTCCATCAACAGGCTCGATGTCGGCGGGACGATCCTCGGACCTCTCAAGGATTCGGTGTTCAAGAGGGGGTTTGCCTTTATGGATCCGGGCGATATGCTCGTGTTGTTCACGGATGGAATAATCGAAATAACGAACGGCGACGGTGATATGTTCGGTGAAGGCCGTTTGATAGACTTGATACAGCGACACCGGAACGAATCTGCGACTTCGGTGATAGACGGGATCTACAGGTCTGTGATCGAGTTCGGCAGGGGAGACCGGCCCAAGGACGACGCCTCGGTCATTGTCATAAGGAGAGTGGACTGACCGGCAGGAATCTCCGGAATGCCCCTTTCCTTGACGTATCGTCGAAAAACCCATAGACTGGACAACACAGCCCTGTGCCGCCAGGAGTCACGGAAATGCCGGACCGCACGAATCATTATTCGTACACGTTGCAGCAGACAGAGGTCGGAGGAACAGGATGAGCAAGGCGCCAAAAGCGAAGGAATTGCCAGCAAGCAGACTCAGATGGAATTGTCCGCTGACGATTTTCAATTTCAGGACAACGTCCGAAATAAGACCGTGCGAGGATATCATCGGCCAGGAAAGAGCCTTGATGGCGATCAAGATGGGCCTGGACATGAAGCACAGGGGATATAACATTTTCATTACCGGGCTTTCCGGTACCGGAAGGACATCGACGATCAAGCATCTTCTCCAGAAGATGGAGCACAGGAATTCCATCCCATCGGATATCTGCTATATGTTCAACTTCAGGCACCCCGAGACGCCCGTTCTCATGGAAATGAAAGCCGGCGAAGGGATCAGGCTGGCGGCCGATATGGATGGCCTTATTTTCGATCTGCGGAAGAAGATACCCTTAGTGTTCAAGGGTGAATTCTACCAGGGACGCCGGAAAAAACTCGTCGAAAAATACCAGGACAAGCAGAAAAAGATAATCGCCTCCTTCGAGCAGAAGATAAACAAGCAGGGATTTACGATGGTGAGCGTGCAGGTCGGACCGACCGTCAGGCCGCAGATAGTCCCTGTCGTGGAAGGAAATCCCGTTGATTACGCCCACGTCGTTCAGATGGTGGAGGAGGGTAAAATCTCCCATGAACAATTCGATGTGATGAAGAACAACGCGGAAAACCTTTCCGATGATATGAGTAAAATCTACGAACAGATGAAGGATGTCGAGAAGGAGATGAAGGAAAGGCTCGAAAAACTCGACGTGCAGATCGTCCACCCGGTGGTCCACGAGATGATAGAGGAGATCGGCAAACGGTTCAAAAACGACAAGCTCACCGAGGAATTGATGGCCGTCGAG
>JBFYZH010000136.1:0-16155 GCA_041309605.1 Candidatus Krumholzibacteriota bacterium | reverse complement strand
TTCCGCCCGGCTGATCTCCATCATCTTCAGGAGCACACTCTTCATCATCGTCTCGTCCTTCACCGCGCCGAGAAGTTCAATCTTGAGAGACTGGCGGTCGGAAGACGATTCCAGTCCGTTGCCGTGATCTAGAAATCTGACGAGAATCGACGATATGACCTCCGCGAGCCCGCCTATTGAATCGTCATCGATCCTGAAGCGATCCCTTCCGGTGATATAGAAGTTGCCGAATCTTTCCGTCCCGTTGAAAAGCGGAAATTTCACGACACGCAACGTGCCGTCCTTTTCACTTCCGCCGCTACGGTCCTGCGCCGGATCGACGACGATCCACTTCACATCCTCCCTGTCCGCCATGCCAAGCGATCCGGCCATATCTCCCCTTGTCATATCATCGATCCACCGGGAGAGATAGTTCGTATTTTCGTATGAATATTCGAACAGGCATGCGCCGGAACCGGAAAAATCCGCGATCGCCTCCTCCAGCACGCTGACCGCCGAACGTATGTTCAGAGGATTGTGCAGCCTCACCTTCCTGAGGATATGGGCAAGTTCTCCAGCAAGCATTCCTTCCGCTCCGGAAGACGGGTTTCTTTATGATTAAAACTATCGGAAGTCCTGAAGCGCAAACATTATGCCATGATTGCCGGATTCCGGCATATTGAAGCGCGCCGGGGGACAACGGCAATGGAACATTCCAATCACAATGATTATAATATGTTACGGAATGAGAATTACGAAATGCCTCCCTGGTTTATCATGACTCGGCAAGAAGTAGTCGGAGCGGAGGGTTTATATACTGGCCAATATTCGACCAGATCAAGCAGTTTTTTCCTTTAGGTGGAAATAAATTCAGGATTGTCAGTTACACATCCTTGTAACCATCGGGATGGATCTGCCTCCACCTGTAGGCATCATCGATGATTTTCTCTATTTCCTGATACTCCCTTTTCCATCCAAGTATCTCCTCGGCCTTTTTTGAAGACGCCACCAATACGGCAGGATCTCCCGGCCTTCGGTCTCCCGTCCTGAAAGGTATATTCCTGCCGGTAACCCTGGACGCGGCTTCGATCACTTCAAGCACGGAGAATCCCCTTCCGTTTCCGAGGTTCAGGGCTCCGGTGTGACCATCGAGGAGTTTCTCAAGTCCCAGCAGATGGGCAGTCGCCAGGTCCCGGACGTGTATGTAATCCCTCACGCATGTCCCGTCCGCAGTCGGGTAATCGTCACCGTAAACGATCAGTTCCCTCCTTCTCCCGGCTGCCGCCTCAAGAACCAGCGGGATCAGGTGCGTCTCAGGCCTGTGGTCCTCGCCGCGTTTTCCCGTCGCTCCGGCCGCGTTGAAATATCTGAGGGAAAGTGATTTCAAACCCCATGCCTTCGAACAGTCTTCAAGCATTCTTTCCACGGTCAGCTTCGTGTTACCGTACGCATTGACCGGCTCAAGACGCGAATCCTCCGATATCGGCGTCGATTCCGGCTCGCCATATACCGCCGCCGTTGAGGAAAAAAGGAAATTCCCGACACCGGCATCTCTCATCGCGGATAAAAGGGACACGGCTCCGCCCACGTTGTTCATGTAATATTTCAGCGGGTCCGAAACCGACTCGCCGACCTGTGAAAAAGCGGCGAAGTGACAGACGGCCTCCACCCCTTCCGACAGGATCTTTTTAACCATTCCCGTATCGAGAAGATCGCCCCGGAAAAAGGTCACGCGCTCATCCAGCGCCTGAGCGTGCCCCGTCGACAGGTTGTCTACGACGACAACCTCGTGCCCGTTTTCCAGAAGGCACTCGGCCACCACGCTTCCAATATAGCCGGCACCGCCGGTCACCATCACCTTCATCTATTCCTCCTGTCCATACCTCGCGATGTAAGATTTAAGATATCCCCCCGTTTTCGACTCCTCCGATCTTACGATCTCGGAAGGATGTCCACAAGCTATTACTCTTCCACCTTCCGCCCCTCCCCCGGGCCCAAGATCTATTATATGGTCGGCATTCGCTATGACTTCCATGTTATGCTCGATTAGCAGCACGGAATGCCCCGCCGTTATGAGTTCGCCCAGCACGCCGAGGAGCTTCGCGACATCGGTCATATGAAGCCCGGTCGTCGGTTCATCCATGATATAAAGATTATTCTGTCCGTTCGATTCCGTGAGTTCCCGGGCTATCTTTATCCTCTGAGCCTCGCCGCCCGAAAGCGTGTTCGAAGGCTGCCCGAGAGCGATATACCCCAGTCCCGTTTTTGCAAGCATCCAGAGTTTTTCTCCCAGCAACGGCACTTCATCGAAGAACATCATCGCCTCGTCCACCGTCAGGTCCAGGACCTGGCTTATATTCTTCCCCCTGTATTCAATCTCCAGGGTTTCCCTGTTGTATCGTTTCCCTTCGCACTCCTCGCACGGAACGAATACATCCGCCATGAAATGCATCTCGACCCTGCGGAATCCCATCCCCTGGCACTTTGCACAGCGTCCGCCGGTCTTGTTGAAACTGAACCGCCCGTTCTGATACCCCCGGGACAACGCCTTCCTTTGTGAAGCGAAAAGTTCGCGAATGAATGAAAAACCCTTTATATAGGTTATCGGGTTGGACCTCGGCGACGATCCGATCGGGCTCTGATCGACTAGCAGGACCTTATCGATCCGCCCGTCCACATTGAAATGCCGCACGCGGGCATTTCCGCCCGCGCCGGCTTTCCTGGATAACATGTCATGGATCACATCGATCACAAGCGTGCTCTTGCCAGAACCCGAAACGCCGGTGACGCATGTCAGTGTTCCCAGAGGTATTTCGACGTCTATATTTTTCAGATTATGCCGGGAGACCCCCTGAAGACTGATATTGCCGGCCGGTTTTCGCCCGCGCTTCGATACCTTTAGACTCTTTTCTTTTCCAAAAACGGTGTCGAGGGTCCTCGACACTCCCGCGGGAGCCATGCGGGCCTGCGCCGCCGAACCGTTGAACATAACCCTGCCACCCTGTCTTCCAGCCCCCGGCCCCATATCCACCACGTGGTCGGCCGACAGGATGATATCAGGATCGTGCTCCACGACCATCACGGTGTTACCGAGTTCCCTGAGTCTTCGCATGACCTGTATGAGCCTTTCATTGTCCGCGGCGTGCAGGCCGACCGACGGCTCATCGAGCACATAAAGCGTGTCGACAAGATTCGCACCTAGAGAATTGGCCAGGTTTATCCTCTGGGCCTCCCCGCCCGACAGGGTCCGCGTGAGGCGGTCGAGCGTCAGGTACCCGAGACCGACATCATCCAGGAACTTCAGGCGGGAAAGGAGTTCCGACATGAGATCCCCGGAGATCGTCCTGTCGGTATCGTTCAACCGGGCGTTCACCAGGATCCGTGCCAGCTCAGAAGGGGTCATCCTGGCAATGTCGCCTATCCGCCTGCCGTCAAACCTTACAAATCCGGCTTCCTTTCTCAACCTGCTGCCGCCGCACGATCTGCAGGTGCTGAAATCCATGTATCTGCGGGTAAAAAACCTGTGACCCTTCTTGTAACTTTTCTCTTTCATCTTTTCAAGGAACGGGATGACTCCGAGATAATCCACATCCCCTTCCAGAAGGGTCAGGCGGATCTCGAAGGCCAGATCCATCCACGGAATATCGACCGGGATATTTTTCCCGCGGCAATAGTCGAGCATCCTGAAGTGGAAGAATTCGAATCTTTCCCTGGACCACGGATCGATCGCCCTCCCTTTAAGGCTCCTCGACATGTCAGGAACAATCTTGTTTTCCGAGAATTCCATCCGGTCTCCGAATCCCTTGCAGTCGGGACATGCTCCGAAGGGACTGTTGAACGAAAAGAGCAGGGCGGAGGGCGCCTCGAAATTCCTGCCGCAACCTGCGCAGGACGGGGTATTACTGAATCTGTATCTTCCGTTTCCCTCCACCCCGGCGATCTCGACCACGCCGTCATGTTCCCGATAGGCCAGTTCCACCGCCTCCGCGATCCGCGTGCGGTTATCGCCGGTCGCTTCGATCCTGTCGAGCAGGATGAAAAGCGGCGTGCCGTCAAGGCCCGAAGCGTCAAATTCGTCGATCCTCATCGCGCGGCCGTCGACGTCCAGTCTCGTGTACCCTCTTGCAAAAAGGTATGTCTTCCTCGAATCCCACGCGCTCTCGTCAAGGGCCCCGTCCGGCAGGAGAATGTGTACCCTTTCTCCGTCGAAGATCCTTATCACTTCGCAGGCAACGTCGCTCGGAGTGAACGATCTTACCGTAACTCCGCAATCCGGGCAGATCGTCTTTCCGGTTCTCGCAAACAGCAACCTCAGGTAATCATATATCTCGGTCGCCGTACCCACGGTCGATCTCGCGCTTGTCACGGCATTCCGCTGCCTTATTGCTATCGCCGGGCTTATTCCGGAAATACCGTCAATATCCGGACGGGCAAGTTTTTCGATGAACTGCCTTGCGTAGGTCGAAAGCGATTCCAGGTATCTTCGCTGTCCTTCGGCGTAGATCGTATCGAACGCGAGGGATGATTTGCCGGAACCTGACACGCCGGTCACCGCGATCACCCTTCCACGCGGAATCTCGAGATCGATATTGTCGAGGTTATGCTGTCTTGCTCCGGATATTACTATTTTATCCTGGGCCATCGATCTTCTCCGGTTGAATACAAACGTTGATTTTAACATCGATTGCTTCCGGTTTCAACATGGTATATACTTGCCGGCATGAATGACGACGGCACCGGAAGAAATATCGAGGCGCTTCGTTCGACACTGAGGATCCTTCGTGGAGATAACGGGTGCCCCTGGGACAGGGAACGTTCCATCGAGGAGATCATTTCCTACCTCATCGATGAAGCGTATGAACTTCTGCACGCGGAAAGATCGGGCAGTCCGGAAGACCTGGAGGAGGAGCTGGGGGACGTCTTCTTCCTTGTGATATTCATACACGAACTCATGCTTGAAAAGGGCGGCGCGGCGCTTTCAGGAATAATAGAACGCGCCCATGCCAAGATAATAAGACGCCATCCCCATGTTTTCGCCGGAGAGAGCGCCGCCGACAGCGTCGAAAGCACGGCGTCCTGGGATCGGATCAAAAAGAATGAAAAGTCACCCGAACAGGGCAAGCCCCTCCTCGATTCGGTTCCATCCGGATTGCCTCCGGTGAGAAGGGCTTTTACCATTCAGAAAAAAGCCGCGTCCGCCGGTTTCGACTGGCCGGACCACGGGGGTGTGATCGACAAAATCCATGAGGAGACGGCCGAACTGCGGGCGGCTGTCCGTTCCGGCGACAGGAACGCCGTAAAGGATGAAGTCGGTGACATCCTGTTCACGGCCGTCAACCTGGCCCGCATTCTTGACATCGACCCGGAAAGCGCCCTGGAAGGCACTTCGGAGAAGTTCACCAGGCGGTTCAGGACCATGGAGAACAGGATCAGGGAATCTGGAACGCCGTTCGAGTCGCTCTCCATCGAACAGCTCGAATCGTACTGGCAGGATTCAAAATAAAAAAGGCCGCGGGAAACTCTTCCCGCGGCCTTCATCGCACCACATTCCGTTCGTTTAATTCATCCTGTGGAACTCAATACGCCTGTTCTCGGCGCGGCCCTCCGCAGTCGTGTTGGAAGATACCGGGTCGGCCTCGCCATAACCCCTGGCAAGCATTCTTTCGGCCATGATGCCCGAATTGACCAGGTAATTTCTGACCGAATCAGCCCGCTTCTGCGACAGCTGAAGGTTCAGTTCCGACGCTCCCACGCTGTCGGTGTATCCGCGTATTTCCACCTTGACTTCCGGATAAGCCATAAGGGATTTCACGACCTGGTCAAGTATCGAGTAAGAGTCGGGGGTAAGCGAGGACGAACCGCTTTCGAAATTCACCCCGCGAAGAATAAATTTCTCCTCTATCGGCCGCTCGTCGGGACAACCGTCCTCATCGAGGTACCCGTTGAAAGTCTCCGGCTCGTTCGGGCACTGATCGCTCGCGTCGAGTATGCCGTCGAGATCGTTATCCAGATCGGGGCAACCATCTTCATCCTGGAATCCGTCGAGATCCTCCGGTTTCAACGGGCACCTGTCAAGATCGTCGCTTACGCCGTCGTTGTCGGAATCCTGCAATACGTCGGGACAGCCGTCGCTGTCCTCGGATCCGTCGAAGTCTTCCGGTTCGTTCGGGCATTTGTCGTCGACATCCGATATCCCGTCGCCGTCGTTATCGAGATCGGGGCAGCCGTCCACGTCCTCGAATCCGTCGAAATCCTCCGCAAGGTCCGGGCATGAGTCCTTGTCGTCGCCGATACCGTCTCCATCATTGTCGAAGTCGGGACATCCGTCGTCATCCTCGAATCCATCGAAATCCTCAGCCTTCTCGGGGCACTTGTCCATCTTGTCCTCGATGCCGTCCCTGTCGCCGTCCTGAGCGAGAACGAACCCACCTATCGAAATGGCGAAATATGCCATCCAGTCGGGCGGATTCATGATCGACCTTTCATCCTCGGAATTGAGGTTCAGGTCGATGGCGCCCATGACTCCCACACCTTTGGTCGACACGAACGATATCCCCGGTGTGATCGTATACATGTTCTTGCCCGTGCAGCTTGAAGAATCTCCGTCTTCGTATTCAGCGTTGAGAAACTCATCCCAGTTGAATTCCAGGAAAAGCCTCGTATTTCTCAGCACGAATTCCAGTCCCGTGCCGATGGTGAAAAGATCGTTGAAATCGTCGGCCATCCCCTCGGGAACGGCCGGATAAGCCGGCGGATAAAACCCGCTGAGACTCGGATTGTTGGTGTTCAGTACCCCGTACCCGAATTCCTCGTTCCTGTTGAACCGGTACCCGAGGTTCAGATGCAACTTGGTGGGAACGAAGCTTTCAAGGCGGGTAAGATCCAGCGTGAAAAGACCGGTAAGACCGAAATCTATGGATTCCGTCGTGAAACGTCTCTCCTTGTTTCCCGTGGGAAAACTGATGGTACCGAGAAGACCGAGTTTGAAAACATCCGAAGGGATAGGGGGACAGAGTTTGGCCTGGACCTTTGTATCACCCAGTCCGCCCTTGAAAATCGAGCCGAAATCGTCGTTCGGATAGTCGCCCCCCGCCAGCATAATCCAGTTTCTCACGTACAGCGCGGCCGATATTTCGACATTATCGCTGAGCCCTAGTGTCAACGCCGCCCTGGAAAGGAAGAAATTGTAATCCACCTCTCCCTGCCCGCCGGCATTGTAGTAAAAACTATGCGGCTGGGGGGTTAACGCGATACCATACTGCCGGTAATACCCCGTCCCCAGAGAAAATATCAATTTTCCTTTGCCAACGGTACCGGCCTCATGCACTCTCAGAAGACCCGCTGTACCCTCCCACGATGCCTGACCGTATGCCTGGGTTGCAATAAAAGCCGCAATTACGAGCAGCGGGGTCATGCGACAAAGTCTTTTCATCATGCTCCCTCCCTGGAAATTTACTAAGAATCCGCACTGTACAAATCCCAGATAGACTATACCTCAAAAAAATCCGCCCGAAGGCACTCCACGCCTCACTCTGCCATCAATTTTCATCCGTATCTTCGCTGTCCGGCCCGACTTCCACATCCTGCCCATCCGTCTTGCCATTCTCCGAGTCACTGCGCGATCTTTCATCCACAAAATTCATCTGAAGATCCATCAGTATACCGTCTATTATTCGTTTTTCGTCCCCGGAAAGGTTTCCGCCGGTTTTTTTTTGTATCATCGCTATCATGTCGATGGTGATCCGGGCCTGATGCAAATCTCTTTCCACTTTTCCGGTAATCGGATTCATTAATTTTCCCATCTGCTGCAGAGCAAGGGTCTGAAACATCGCAAGCAGGTGTTGAAAAAGAAAACTATCGCCATGATTTCCATCGATCTCGCCTGTATTCAAAAGATTCCCTCCTTTCCCGCAACCGACTATAGTTTTGAAAAATTTGTTATGTCAATCAAAATAAGATATAAAAATACCGGACCATCGGATCCGGTACCCTGGATTCCCATAACGATGATTTAACCGGGCGGCGGTATCATCACTCAAGTATGCCGTCCCGGATCAGTCAATACCCCTTTCGGTGGCAAACCATATCATCTTCGCTTCGTGTTCCCTGGATGCGTTCAGATAGCCATGCTTCTGGCTCGCGCGGTAACATATGCTGTCGCCCTCGCCAAGATCGTATACTCTTTCATCCACCTGGTACTTCACCGAACCCTTCAGCACAAGGGCCGCCTCGTCACAATTATGAGAATGGACCTCCATCTTCCTGTTTTTTACCGGTGCAAGGGTTATCAGGCGGGCGTTTATCTTTCCGCTCGGAATCGAGTTCGTGAGCATTTCAATCACTCCATCGACTCTTCCCAGCGGTTCGGTCCTGCGATCCTCGAGCGCTATGAAAGAAACATCCTTCAGTTCCTTTTCCTCGATGAAATATGCCGGATCCTTTCCCAGGGCGTCGGCGATCCTTATAAGGGCTCCGATCGTCGGAGACGTCTTGCCTCTCTCTATCTCGGAGATATGTGTAGCCGAGATACCGGCCTTGGCTTCCACGTTCTTCAGGGTGAAATGATTCTGCTCCCTGATTTTCTTGATTCTTTTTCCAATTTCTTCTTTCGATATCATCCTCTGCAAGACCTCCGTTGACAGAAAAGCCATTAAAGACTGTACGGCGGCATCGTGACCCAGATCGCCCTGCATATCGCATCCCCGATATTCCTCATCGCGTGCGGCCTGTTGGCCTTGTAGTGGATGCTGTCGCCTTCCTTGAGGATGTATTTTTCATCGCCTATGATTATCTCCATGACTCCCTTTGTCACCAGGGCGAATTCCTCCCCTTCATGAGTACTGGTCTCCTCCGGTCTGGCTATGCCGGGATCCAGTTCCACCTCGAGAAAGGATATGACGGGATTGGGGACATCTTTTGTCAACGAATAGTAGGTGGCTCCCCAATCCACGAACTGCATCCTCTTTCGTTCTTTAACGCTGGTGACGGAGATCTTGGACAGATTTTTCTTTTCCACAAAATAGGCTACATCGGTTCCCATCGCTTCGGCTATCTTGGCAAGCGCTCCGACTGTCGGGGAGGTCATACCACGTTCAATCTCCGAAACATGAGTGGCGGATACCTTCGCTTTTACTTCTATATCCTTAAGTGTCAGCCCTTTGGACAGGCGGAATTTCTTGATCCTGTATCCGATTTCGTTTTTATTGTCCATTGCACCTCTCCCGAGACCTAATCGCCGCCGATACTTATAAAAACAGCAAGTCCCTGCCACACGGACGGAAAACAGACTAATATAATGAATTAAAACTGAAAATCCAGTATTTATATAAAAATAATTCGCCGTTATCGGCTGAGTACGATACATATCTCTTGTCCCGACCGAATTCGGAGAAACAATTTCCCCCGGTGCCGTAATAATTGAGTATTTACGCATTCATTTCCGGCCTTTATAAGCAACGTTCCCCGTTTGAATCGAGCCTTATCAGTCCTTGCCCTCCCTTCTCCCCCGATCCGGACGGGATCGTAACCGCTGGACCTCGGAAAGGCTTTCGAGTATATTCTACGGCGTGCCCGGTCCGCCTTTTCCTTAAATTGTTCGACTGAATCTGGTTTTGTCCCGGGAAGGCATCGTGAAAATGAAAGAAGCCGGACTGACCGGAAAAAAAGCTCCGGTGATCCTCGTAATCAGATTCAGCTCTCTCGGGGACATCGTCCTGATGCTTCCAATGCTGAGGGAGCTGCGCAAAGGATTCCCCGGCGGCATGATTCATCTTGCTACAAAGGCTGAATATGCGGGCCTGCTCGCGGGTAACGGTGATGTCGACCATATTCACACGCTTGCGGATAATTCCTTTGCATCGTCGCTCAGCTTGTTCAAAGCGCTGAGAAAGCTGGATTTCGACATCGTGATCGACGCCCACGGCGTACTGAGAAGTATCCTGATTACCGCTTTTCTTTCCGCCGGAATGAAAATCAGCATCGATAAGGAACAGTTTAAAAAGACCTTGCTTATAAAACACAACATTAATTATTACAAGGTGATACGCACCCAGGCTGAGAGATATCTTGAAGTCGCCACCAGGCTCGGCACCGGCTCTTCGGCGCAATCTTATCTTATCGATATCCCCGGGAACGCGGAGACGAAGATGGCAGCTTATCTTGAAGAGTCGAAGATAGCCGGAATGCCGCTGATAGCTCTCGCCCCGGGCGCCCGCTGGCAGACTAAACGCTGGCCCGAGGAACACTTTAGCGAACTTCTTGGCGGCCTTTCCGAACAAGGATATGCAACCGTGCTGATGGGCGATATGCGGGAATTCGACCTGTGCGAGAGGATAAAAGAACGTTCCTCCCGTTCCGTCAACGCAGCCGGAAGGTTCTCCCTCATCGAATCGGCGGCACTGTTGAAAAAATGCCTTCTTCTGGTTACTAATGATTCCGCCCCCCTCCATCTGGCTGAGTCCGTGGGAACCCCTGTGGTCGCCTTTTTCGGTCCCACGGTCAGGGAATTCGGATTTTTCCCCCGGCTTCCCGGCAGCGCGGTCCTCGAAATCGAACTGGCGTGCAGACCATGTTCACGAAACGGTTCGAAAAAATGCAGATACGGAACGAAAGATTGCCTGGTACGGATAACTCCCGGTGATGCTCTTCAGGCGTCACTGCGAACCTTGGAACGCGCGGGCGCGGACCGGGCCACGAGCGGGAGGAAGGCATGAAACTCGATTTATTCATCTATAACAGCCTTCTCCCGCTTGCAGTGGCGGGAGCGCGCTCTGCGGCCATCTTCAACGGCAAGATCGCCCGGACAATTGAGGCCCGCAAAGGGATCGCCGAGAGGTGGACTAAGGGATGCGCCGGGCTGAAGCGCGAGCACGGGGTCGTGTGGTTTCACGTTTCCTCAGCCGGCGAGTACCTGCAGGCCGTTCCCGTCATCGACCTTCTCCTGTCCGGCATGAACGATCCGCCGGCGATCGCCCTGACGTTTTACTCGCCGTCAGGGTTCGAGTACTGCACGCGGCACGATAAAAGGGGGAAAAACCCCCGCCTTTCTTTTATAGAATATCTTCCCTTCGATACCCGCGCCAACGCCCGTTTCTGTCTTGATTCGCTCAAGCCGGACATGATCGTCTACATACGATACGACCTCTGGCCCAACCTTGTGTTCGAGGCGTCAGAAAGTAAGATACCCCAGATACTCCTCTCGGGCACCGCTCCCCGCAACAGGCCTGGAAGGCTGGATTTCCGGTCCGGCATCAAGAGGAGTATGTATTCGGTGATGACGATGATAGGCGCCGTTTCAGACCGCGATGCCGAATGGTTCGCCGCGGCGACCGCCGGCCGAGCAGCGGTGGAAACGACCGGAGACATCCGTTTCGATCAGGTCATCGGCAGAATCGCCGGCCAAGGAACGGTGATCCCCGGAATCGCGCCCGGCGGCGGGGGCATATTCATAATCGCCGGGAGCACATGGCCTCGGGACGAAGCCCTTGTGATACCGGGGTTCAAAAGCCTTCTCGAAGACCACCCTGATGTTTTTCTGGTTATCGTTCCCCATGAACCGACTGTCGAAAGTGTGTCCCGGATCCGGCGCGCTCTCTCTTCCCACGGTCTCACTCACGCGCTGCTCTCGGAACTCAGTGAGAGCCGAGCGCTCAGGGAAAAGGTCTTGATCACCGACGGTATCGGATATCTTGCGGATCTTTACAGGATCGGCTCGATTGCATATGTGGGAGGCGGCTGGAGCGCGGGGGTGCACAATATCCTCGAACCGGCGGTGCTCGGGCTGCCGGTGCTTTTCGGTCCCAGGACCGGGAACGTTTGGGAAGCATCGCGTCTAGTAGGGCTGGGGGCCGCTTCGACGGTAACAAGCCCCGAACGTTTTGCATTCGAGGCCGGACGTTTCCTCAAGGACCGGCAATTGCTCGATGAGGCCGGTGAAGCCGCGCGGAAATTCGTCGCGCGCTACGCGGGAGCGGCGCGCAAGTCGGCCGTCATGATCGAGAAACTGCTCTGATCGAATTGACTGCCGCGCACCTTATTTTGAATTACGGCCGCATACTCGTCGGCCGGTCAGGCATGAAGGATCCCGCCGTGACTTCCCAAGCTCAGAGTTTGTTCAGGTTCATAAGCACCTGGATCATTCCCTTGCGGTCCTTGCTGTTCGGATAGGAAATAATCATGTCGAAATACCCGTCTCCATTTAGATCAAAGCTCAGCAGATCCCCGAAAGCCGGAACTTCTATCTTCGCGGAAGGTTTCTTCGAAAAGAGGTCGTCCTCTCCCCCCGGCAGGCCGGCGTACAGGGAAAGCTCCTCTTCGGCAGTGCCGAAGGCAAAATCCTTTATCCTGTCCCCGTTGTAGTCCCCGTTAAGGCTGACGGCCTGTACGTCTGTCTCCCCCGAAAAGTCTATCTTGAATTTCACTTCCTTGGAAAAATCGGGACGGTCGGAATAACGGTTGCTCTCGTGAAGAAGGAAAATGTTGAAATTTATCGGGACCGACTTTGTGAGAAGGAACCGGATTATCGCCGTTACGCTGATTTTTATGCTCGGCAGAATCATGTCGAGCCTGCCGTCGCCGTTGACGTCCCTTACGATCGTCGCTTCGGAGGCCGACCCCTCGGAGATTATCACCTGGTCCGGCTTGTCCGAATAACCGCCGCTTTTCCCGAAATATATGTTTATCACCGACCTGAAATTCTGCAGCCCTTTCGAGGTCTGTTTCGTGACGATGGCATCGGCAAAACCGTCGTTGTTGAGATCGTGGATGACGGTCTCGACGGATGCGTTCTCCTCGATCTTCTCGTGCTGCGTTCTGACGTCGAAAAACAGATCCGCCGACGGGGATTCGCCGAAGATCTTGTTCTTGTCCTGAAGGTAAACGGCGGTTTTCTCGAACCGGGTGGCGATCAGATCCCTCAGACCGTCGCCGTTGAAATCCACGAGATTCGTTTTCGGTATCCTGAAGATGGCGCTGAGCCCGGGAGTCTCGTTTGCTTCCTCGATATTCCTGTTGCTCCACATGTCCGTGGGAAGATCGACCGAAAGCTTGTTTTCGCTTGTATACGCTCCGTCTGAATCCGGAGAGAAGATCGATATCCCGTCAAAGGTGAACACACCGGTCTCCTCGACCCCGTCGTCGTTCCAGTCGCGGACAAAATTGATGATCGGCAGGTTCCGTTTCGGAGGATAAACGGTCAAAGAGGGAGCCTTCAGCAGGTCGCGCGGCACGGTGGAGAATTTTCCGTTGTCGATCCTGTAGTACCTGACGCCGTGCGCGGTCAGGTAACATATCTCTTTTTCCTTTCCACCCTGCACATTCCCCATGTCTATTATTGCTGCAGTTGAATCCACCTCCCACGACTGATCCGCCGCCGTCCCGAACCCGCCGTCCTTCTTCTGCCAGAAAACGGACACCCACCTTGTTTCCTCCGGCTCCAGCCCCTTGCGATGAACCGCCAGGATATCCTGCAGACCGTCGCCGTCGATGTCCTCCACAAGAAGGTCGAGCAGTTTGTCCGCCACGCTGAGAGTGGAGATGCTGAAGGCTTGTTCCTCTTTTGCGCAAACTGCGGATCCGGTCATTCCGGCGACGCAAAGGAACAGGGCCGAAAACGCCATAATAACTGACCGGACATTCCATGGGGTGCGGCGATCCTTTGACATACTCAATGCTCCCGTCATTCCTGCAAGGGTGAATTCTCGGATAATCAGAAGGTTATCTCCTTTTTAACCAGCGCCGTCGAACCGGCGAACAACGTAACGACAATCCAGACCCCGGCGCACGCCGCCGTCCTCCATATCAGCGTCCCCCATTCCAGAGGAAGGGGAAGGCCCTTTGACATGGATGTCATCTGCTCGAAGGGCTGCGTCAGACAGGTAGTGAGCAGAACCGGGCGCGCGACAGGAAACATGGCAAGCAGGGTCAGAGCGAACGAGACTGCCATGACCGTGGCCATGGCGCTTCCGGGTCTGTTGAAAAAGACCGCGAAGACCGACGTTGCGGCGACCGTCGCCCACAGCGACCAGATTGTAAGAAGGGCGACGGCAAGCAGCCTCCCCCACATGCCGGCGGACGAATGCACGAGGTACTCCTTTTCCATGAGGTCGTTAAAACCGAATTTCATGCCTGCAAGAGCTGCAACCGCGATGAAAGACAGCAGGAAAAGAACAGTGATCGCAGCAGAACAGGCGAGAAGCTTCCCGAAATACCAGCTTCTGCGGCTCACCGGCCGCGTCCACGCCGGTTTGACCGTGCCCATGGCGAACTCGCCCGATATCTCGAAGCATGTCGTTATCACCGCCAGGAAAGCCATGATATTAACTATCCATCCCATCGAGACGGAAGAGATGTAAAATCCGCTCGCAAGACCTATCCAGTCGCGCCTGACCGCGTAACTTACCGCAAAAAAGATGATGATCGAACCGGCAACCGTGATCGCAGGAACGATGTAAGTCGATTTTCTCCCGCGCGCCTTGAACAGTTCGGCCGATAAAACCTTCTTCAGATCATTGATCATCCTGTCCCGTCCCGGTCAACCTGAAGAAAATATCCTCCAGGGATTCCTTCGATTCCATAACCTGCCTCACTTCGACGCCCGCTTCGATCAGGAGGCTGTTGATCGCGGCGGCCCGCATTCCCGGCGTAAGTATTCGAAGACGGTCCGGGCCCGTCCTGTCCATCTTTTCGATGCCGCTTGTTCCTGAAAGGATCCGGGCCGCCCTGTCCGTATCCGAGCAGACTATCTCCACAACCGGTTCCGCGCGGGACAATTCGTCGGTCGTGCCCGAGGCGATTATCTCCCCGCCCTTGATGATCATCATGCGGTCGCAGACCTGATCCACCTCGTCCATCCTGTGCGACGAAAACAGTATGACGCGCCCGAGCCTGTACGCGAGTTCGGGGAGCAGGCGCCTGATTTCGGCAATTCCAGCCGGATCGAGGCCGTTCGTGGGCTCGTCCATGATAATCAACGGGGGATCCCCAAGCAGCGCGGCGGCTATTCCGAGCCTTCTTTTCATCCCCCAGGAGTACTCGCCCACTTTTTTCGTGCCGGCCTTTGCCAGACCCACCTTCTCCAACAGTTCACCTATTCCATCGCCGGCCTTCCTGCCCGACCACCTGGCGAAAACCTCGAGATTGTCCCTCCCTGAAAGGTAGGGGTAATAGGCGGGGGCGTCGAAGAGGATACCTATATTCCTCATGGCTTCTCTCGTATTCTCATGAACGTCGATCCCGCAGATGCTGACCGATCCGGAAGTCGGCCGGAGAAGCCCGGCGATGATCTTGAAGGTCGTCGTCTTCCCGGCGCCGTTCGGTCCCAGAAAACCGTATACTCCCGGCCGTGACAGTGAGATGTCTATTCCCCTGAGGGCTTCCACCCGCCCGAACCTTTTACCAAGGCCGGCGACCCCCAGGATCTCTTTTTCAATCGCGTCCGCCATCAGAAGGACCTCTGTATCCTCAAAATAAATCTCGGGTCGAATTCGCCGGCGTCAAGATCCTGCGCCGCGTAAAAACCTATGCAGGGCAGAAACGATTCGCCGGAGAAACCGACGCCGGCGGTCTTCTTCCACCTGTCAAAAGGAGTATCGAGAAACCCGAAAGGAGATTTCATGTGGTCAGGCGAAGCCAGGAGTCCGACATCCGAAAAGAGCACCAGATCCCACCCGGTGTAAATCCATCTGAAAACGGGCAGATCCGGCAGCCTCCTCCTGAGTTCCGCGGAAAAAAGAATCATCCTTCCGCCGCGAGGCGTTTCGAAGGGGAAATCCGAAGCGCCGCGGACTCCGGCGTACCCGTTCAGAGACCTTGTCAATTGTGAAGGTATTTTAGTGAACGAGGAAAAAATCTTGGATCTGACATCGAATTTCATGTTCCACGGCAGGTAATTGTACTTACGTATATCAGCTTCGAAAACCATGTAAGAAAAATCTCCCGGGCCGTCCGCGACTCCCTTTTCCAACCACAGGTCGATCAGCCAGGCGCTCTCCCTCCACTCCTCCTCTCCCCTCGAATCGAAGGTCGCCTTTCCTGAAATGGCTGTTCTCCGGCCTGCGTCTATCGCCGGATTCTCCCTGTACTTGTCCCTCGGAAAGAGGATCGACGACAACTCGTGGGCTTCCATCGAAATATCCTCCTGATACGAGATCCTGGTTTCCAGGGTGAATCGTTCGCCGA
>JBFYZH010000135.1:0-19279 GCA_041309605.1 Candidatus Krumholzibacteriota bacterium | reverse complement strand
TGGCCAGCTGGAAAGACCGGTCGAATCCCGATACCATAAGTATCTGCTTGTACAACTGGGGGCTCTGGGGCAGCGCGTAGAATTTCCCGGGATGAAGCCTGCTAGGCACCAGATAATCGCGGGCCCCCTCCGGGGTCCTCTTTACCAGTATGGGAGTTTCGATCTCCAAAAATCCCCTCGATGAAAGAAAATTCCTCACCCCGAGCACGAGATCGTGCCTGAATCCAATATTTCTCTGCATCGAATCGCGCCTTAGATCCAGATACCTGTATCTCATACGAAGATCATCGCTGGCCTTAATCTTGTCTGTGACGTTAAAAGGGGGAACCTTGCTTCTGTTGAATATCACGGCGTCCGTCAATTCCACCTCTATCTCTCCCGTCTTCATGTCCGTATTGATCATATCCACCGGTCGCGAACGGATCTTTCCCGCCACGGCGACCACGTCCTCGGCTTTCAGCGAACTGACCAGCGCATGAAGCTGCGGCATGCCGGCATCAACCACCAGCTGGACGAGCCCTGTCCTGTCCCAGAGATCGAGAAAGGTCAGATCCCCGAACTCTCTTACTTTCTTCACCCATCCCGCCAGCCGGACTTCCTCCCCGCCATTTTCCGCTCCCAGTTGTCCGCACCTGTGCGTGCGTTTCCATTTGTCGCCGAAATGATATCTGTTCGATCCGTTCAAAATCTCATTCCCTTTCTTTTTCCATTGATGACTCTTTTCCCACGTACGAGGCGAGCTCCGCGAAGGGTATCCGGCGCTGTTCGCCTGTATCAAGATCCTTTACTGCAGCCACGTCCCCCTCCAGTTCCTCGATGCCGATGAAAACCGCTCGACGCGCCCCCGACTCGGAAGCGGTCTTAAGCTGTTTTTTTATCGAACGGCCGCTCAGGTCCACCTCGACCCTCATGCCGCGATCGCGCAACCCCGAAGCCAGGCTCATGGCCCGCGAGTATCCTTCCCGCTGTGGAACTATGAAAAATACATCCGCGATCGAACCGTCGATTCCTCCAAGCGCTTCCTCCGGAAGGTTCTCCATGAGACGTTCCATCCCCGCGGAAAAACCGATCGCCGGAATCGAACCGGCGCCACAGTCCTCGGCGAGACCGTCATATCTGCCCCCCCCGCACAGGGCGTTTTGTCCCCCCAGCCCGGGATGGAGAATCTCGAAGGCGGTTTTGGTATAGTAGTCGAGTCCGCGCACGAGAAGAGGATCGTGCACGTACGAAATCCCCATCTCCCGCAGTATCCGTTGAAGTTCCGCGAAATGATCCGAACACTCCCCGCACAAGTGGTCTGTCATGATCGGGAGTTTCGCCTTGATTTCGCCGCATTCCTTGCAGTCGAATATCCTCATCGGATTGATCATGTATCTCTGCGCGCAGTCTCCACAGAGCCCCTCCTTGAGATCTTCAAGGCTCGATACCAGGATTTGCCTGAAGGCCGGGCGGCACTTCGGGCACCCCACGCTGTTGAGCCTTACTTCCAGCCCCTGGAATCCGAAGGTCCCGTAGATTCTCAGGCTCATGTCTATTATCTCCGCATCGACGGCCGGATTGGACGTTCCGATGGCTTCGGCTCCAAACTGATGAAACTGCCTGTACCGGCCGGCCTGTGGACGATCGTAACGGAACATCGGTCCGATATAAAAAAAACGCGTGACGCCGCCGGATCTTTGCAGCCCGTTTTCGATGAACGCTCTCATTACCGGAGCCGTATTCTCCGGACGAAGCGTAAGATTTCTACCCTTCCTGTCCTTGAAGGTATACATTTCCTTTGTAACGATGTCGGTCGCTTCGCCCACGGTTCTGACGAAAAGATCGGACATTTCGAAAACCGGAGTTCGGATCTCGGAATAGCCGTAGCTCGCCGCCAGCGTCGTGAGTTTTTCCTCGATCCACTTCCAGCGTATCATGCGTTCGCCGAATATATCCTGGGTTCCTCTTGGCCTTGCGAACTTCATTCGTTTCTATCCCTTCCGATGATTCTGTTCTTTTTCAGCGCGGACACAAGCGAACCCGTGAAGACTCCGGCGATATCCGCCAGCAGGTCGAAATAGCTGGAATCCCGCCCTGCAATCTGGCTCTGATAGAGTTCGTCCATATATCCGACTCCCGCTCCGGTAAGGAAGGTCGCCAGCAGCAATATCCAGCTGAACTTCCTTCGATCGTAACTCAGGCCACGGAAAAAGAGAATCGCCAATATGCCGTATTCGATAAAATGAACCGCCTTGTCCGACCCTGAAGGCAGTTTGATATCTCCGGGAGTGACGTCCGGTATCGAAGACAGCGCGAATATCAGTACTATCCATGCGAATAGCGGCGACCATCTTTTAAGTGTTGCTGCCAAGTGCCAGTCCTTTCCCCATGCTCCGGCAGGATATTCCGGAAACGCTGTCCGGATAATATACCTTTGCCGCCCCGACCTATCAAGGGCGATGATCGATCATTTCCACCAGGAAGGAATCGGGAAAATTCCCGAGCGGATCGGGCGTTCTCTCGCCGGGCCGTACGAAATTTCCAATGCCCATGGCCTCGAGATCGTGCCTCAGCAGGGCCGGAGCGTTGGAAATGATGGCCGGAAGTTTTTCAGCAAACCCCTTGTACTTCCACGATTCGACGGCAAGATCAACCGCGAGCACGATCTCCGTGACAGGCATCCCCTTGTATCTCACATCGAGTTCGCCCTCTTTAAAGAACCCCCTGGATTCGAGGGATCTGTAACTGTCAAGGCTTATGCCACCGGCGGCAAATTCCCCCGCCAGCACTCCGAAAACAACGCTCTCGTCGCACCTGCGGCAATCCGGAAAATGGATCCTTGCGAAAGATGTATCAGAGGCGAGGCCTTCCTGGATCAATATGAAAAACGGCGAAAGGAACCCGCCGGGCGAGCTGCGGCCGGAAAATATCAGCTTCCCTTCAAGTATATCCTCCATGACGGTCTCCGGCTTCGTTATGACGGCTCCCCGCGTATAGCATCGCCCCGGCTCTTCACACGCCATTAACGAAAGCTTCATCTCGCCATTTAAAAGGTATGGATACAGCTGGAAGGACGTCAACAGATAGAAATCGCATCCGGCGGGAACCTGCGATTCCGCGAAATATTTCCACCGGATATCCCCTCCACCCTTCTCCCTGACATGATCCGCCAGAGGCTCCAGTACATGGGCCGAGCCTGCGGAATCGAAGGCACATATTCCTACCGACACGGGAACATGCGCCATATAATCCGGTTTCAAAAAATACGCTCCCACGGCCAGGAGGATTATCACCGGGTAGATTACCATGCCGCTCCATGAGCCATGGAATAAATTGCGCAAATCGATCGGGGATAGTTTTCTTTTCATCCTGTTCCTCCCACTATCCCGCCCGTTTCGCTGGTCTATCCCTGCCGCCGCCCCTCATTATCCTTACCTCGAACATTTCGGTATCGAGAAAATACTTTTCCACGCCCTGGGGAACTATAACCTCCGGTTCGAGCCTGTACGCCCCCGGTTTCCTCGCGGTGATATTCAGGATCACCGACACGTCCTCGACCAACATGCCCCTGATAAGCTCCTCGGGGCCCTCGACTGTAATGGACACGACCTTGGGCGAGTATTCGATGATCATCGAGTTATCGTCCTGAAGAAGGGTCGGCGGAATGTTGGGAAGAGTCCGGATCACCCGCCTGTGCATCTCCATCTCCACGAGGACCTTCTCCGGCGTCGTGGTGATATCGCGGCCTTCGAGCGAGAACCCGACCTCCTCGGCGGTTTTTCCTTTTCTATTACGGACATCTATCTCCTGGGTCGTCAGGAAGCTGATAGCGCTGACGACGCTGGAAGCTCCTCTGACTTTGACCCTCGCCGGGATGATGACCGGTGTACCCGCGATAATCAGGTCTTCCGGAATACCGCCCTTGAAGGAGATCTGTACCGGCACGGACTTGGTGATCACCTGCTCGAAATTCAGGCCGAGCGTCTTGGGATTGTCGATGGTCACGTCCCTCTGATCAAAATCGTCCGAGATATTGATGATGCCCGGTGAAAGAGGAATATTCACCATGCCTCTCCTGGACATTGAAAGATCCACCGTCGCCACCGGCCTGCTGAATAGCCTCATTATCAGCAGACTGCTTCGGGGACCACTTATGGTGACCTCGACAAACTGTGGCACGTCGTGAACGATGGTAAGGCTGTCCGGGATACCGGCAAGAACGAGCGGTATGCGAAAGGACTGGTCCTCGCCCTGCTGTGCGGTCACGTGCAGCCACAGGAGTACGGCGAAGACGACCGATATTATTTTTCCTCCAATATTCCGGAACAGAACCTTGTGGATTTTCTCCGGGGTCAAATCCTTACCTCTTGTCAGTCCGCCGCGTTCCCGTCTCCGACTGCCTGAATATCTTCAGTTTCTGGCCGGGCTTCAACATGGAGTTTTCATTCATCCCGTTGATATCCACGATATCCGCGACCGAAAGCCCATACTGCCTGGCGATCCCGAAAAGTGTTTCGCCGCTGGCAACCACGTGCGTGAGCATTTCTCCGGAAGGTTTTCCGCTGTCCGGAGGCGGGTTTTCGATCAGGTAATCGACGATCCCCGACGCGATATCCCTTGCGATCTCCAGCTGAACGTTCTGCCTTGTTATCAGGGCGGCATCCTTGACATTCGTCAGGTATGCTGCCTCAACAAGCACAGAAGGTCTCTGCATGCCTCTGAGTACGACAAAATTAGCCTGTTTGATTTTCCTGAATGGGATGAACCGGTTTCCACCCAGGCGGAAACCTATCTTTTCCGCCAGCAAGGCGCTTCTTTCCATGTCTCGGTACCGTCCCATATCGGTGAGGATGAATTTTGCAAGGTCGCCCAGCTCTTCACCCTCATCGCCCATCTCGGTAATCAGGTTCTCTCTTTCGGCCACCGTCTGGGCGTTCTCATCCTTGGCCCCTTCCAGGGAAAGAAAATATACTTCAGAACCTCTTATTTTCGATGAAGTGTAACTGTTAACATGAACGCTGACAACGCAGTCCCCCCCGTATTCCCTGGCGATTCCGACTCTTCTACCGAGCCCCACATCGTAGTCGCCATCCCTTGTCAGGATCGCCCTGAATCCTTTGTTAGATTCAATCTCCCCGGCAATCATCCTGGAAAGTTCCAGAGCGATATCCTTTTCCCTGACACCCTTTTTACATGTACCAGGATCGCTCCCCCCGTGTCCCGGATCGATGATGACGACAAAATCGCCGCTTCCGGCGACTCTTTTCACCTCTGCGACCTTATCCTCCATCTCCCTGCTTGTCAGAACCCTTTCCACATCAATTACGATCCGGTACGGGTGATCCGCATTCGGATCGAGAGCGAAATCCCTGAATTCCGACTTTTGCGGCAGTTCGACAACGACCTGAACCCCTGAATCTGACCTGTTCACCCTTATCCCCGAAATCACCCCGTCATTTATAACGACATCAGAAACATCGGAAGCCAGGCGGCCGGAGGGTATATCGATCACGATCCTGTGCGGATTATCGAGAACCCTTGCAGTGTAAGCGGATTGGCTGCTCATGTCCAGAACGACCCTCGTGTGGTCGGGGGCTGTCCAGCTGCGGATCCTTTTTACCTGACGTGCCGGCGAAGCTGCTCCTGCCACACAGAAGGATGCAAACAGGACAAGAAGCATGGCAGTAGCGGCCGGTATATCCCGTGACGATCGCAATGAGCGCAAGTACAAGTCGGCGTACCTCCATGCGCAGACAGGTCTGGAAACCTTCGACGAAGCGTAAGTCTATTGGTAATCGCCGGAGTTGACAAGAAAAAACGGTTGGATTTACCTGAATTCCTCCGCTCAATCGTAATAGACGTCATCGGGGATTATATAGTCCAGCGGATTTCTGAGGTCGTTCCTGAACTGCACCTCATAGTGCAGGTGTGGACCTGTGGAACGGCCGGTGTTGCCGACAAGACCGATGGTTTCGCCGCGCTTAATACTCTGCCCGCGCTTGACCAGTATGCTGGACAGGTGTCCATATCTCGTCTTGAAACCGTTTCCGTGGTTAATTTCGACCATAAGTCCCATGCCGCCTTCATTCTTCGCCATAGTGACCGTTCCATCGGCGGTCGAAATCACCGGCGTCCCTGTACGGGCAAAAAAGTCGACACCGCCGTGGAAAGCGATCCTTCCGGTATATGGATCCATCCTCCTGCCGAAGCGGCTTGACAGGAATCCGCCTTTAAGGGGCTTGATGGATGGCGTGCAATCCCTTATCTCAGTCTCTTTCTGAAGAATTTCGAGTAACTCGCCGTAACTGTCCTTCTGAAGTTTCGTTTGTCTGAGAATCCTGTCGAGGTCTTTCTTGATCCGTGAAAAGATCAAATCGGTCGCTCTGAGTTCTTTTTCGACAACGGCTGGTTCAGGGCCGCCGATGCCCGCCTGCCACACATCCTCCGAGATGGGATCGAGGTTCGCCAACAGCCTGGCCCTGTTCTGTAGAGCCAGATTGATCTCCATCCCTTTCTTCAGTTCATCCACTTCCCCCCGGAAATCCCTCAGCTTGACCGAGAGTTTTTCGTTTTCGTCCTGCAAGTCTGCCAGCCTTTTCGAATCCATGGCCAGTCCCGAAAACCTTGTTATCATGGATATGGATGTGATTATGATGGCCAGTAGTAACGAAAAAATCCCGATCGCCAGGGACTTTCTTATCCTGATTGATTTTACGCCGGCATTCCCGCGACGTACGTAAAGAAATGTATAGTACTTATCCATTTAACCTGCCGTCTTTACGAATGACCGCTCCGGATTTCCTGGAGAGAAGCTACCTTCACATTCTTTTCAAGTCAAGGATTATTTACCGTTGTATCAGCAAGGGTCGTTCCAGAAAGTTCAATAAAAAGGGGTGGCGCCGTTGCACTCCACCCCTGGTAGTTTAATCCAATAACCCTTTGTTTCTCTCTATTCCTGCACGTATCCTCTAAGATACTTGCTTCGTGTGCTGTGCCTTAGCCGGGTGATCGCCTTTTCCTTGATCTGGCGGATCCTTTCACGAGTCAGGTTCATTTTCTTGCCGATATCCTCGAGTGTGAGGGGTTCCTCCCCTTCGAGCCCGAAATAGAGCCCCAGTATTGTCCTCTCGCGATCCGTAAGCGTCGCGAGGGCTCTCTGCATGTCGTCACTCAGCGCGTTGACGTAGGTCATCTCGTCAGGTGCAGCCTGCGAATCATCGGCCAGGTAATCGACAAGGGAGTTCTCCTCCTGATCGTTATTGAAAGAGGCATCAAGCGACAGGTGGCTGTTCGCTATCTTCATCGTATCCCTGACCTCTTCCTTCGAGAGGTTGAGTTTTTCAGCTATCTCTTCCACCTCTGGAGTGCGGCCGAGTTCCTGGTCGAGCTGGCGGGAAACCTTCCCTATCCTGTACAACGTTCCCGCCCTGTTCAAAGGCAGCCTGACAATTCTCGACTGCTCCGCCAGAGCCTGAAGCATCGCCTGGCGAATCCACCACACGGCATATGAGATGAACTTGAATCCCCGCTTCTCGTCGAATCTCTTCGCCGCCTTGATAAGTCCCATATTTCCTTCATTTATAAGATCTGCAAGAGACAGGCCCTGGTTGACATACTGCTTGGCGATCGATACGACAAATCGCAGATTTGCCTTTACCAGTTCGTGCAGGGCGTTCTCGTCCCCTTTACGAATCCTGCATGCAAGTTCGCGCTCCTGATCTCTGCTGAGAAGAGAAGTATTGTTGATTTCTTTCAGATAGAGGTCCAGACTCTTCTCTCCCAGGTAATCGCTGTCTCTTCCTTCCGGGTACATCTTTCTCATCCCCCTACTTAATTTCTTCAATTAAGTCGTTATGTAAAGGTGGCCGCCGCCCATTTTTACGGATATCCTCCCCGTCACCTTCACTGCCGAACCTCCGCTGCGCCTTCCTATCGGCTGATGTCAGTAGAATCTTACCTTCTACTTACTTATACAACTCAGCCAAGGATTTAGACTGATATTTTTTTACCAGGTGGGGTTCAACAGAAGGTACGGTTGGCGAACAGCACCCTTTGTGAAAATCCAAGTAACTCCTGACACCTTTTACTGATGGGCAAATTTTACACCAAAAAATAAACTATGTCAAGAGATAATTATATATTATTTGCCAATATTTTCTAGAATATCTTAACTCTTTGATATTAACCGCGCTGGCTCGTATTGAATAGATCTGTTTTCCCCCATATTCTCGATTTTTTCACCACCGGACGGCAGCCAATCCACGTCGAAACGGGAAATATCTTCCGGTATATGGGCCCTGATTCAACTCCATGCCACCGGACCGGAATATCACGGCAACATTTTCCCTCAGTACGATGCGCTCCCGGCCTGCCCTTCGCGGAATTTCTTCTCCCTCCTTATCGTCTCTACCTCTTTTTCCTTTATCATTTATTACCGCCGGGACTCCCGGATCTTTACGACCGGCTGTTCTATAACCTCATCGAACGGTCCGGTTTTCACCGTGGTACCGGGATTTTCCTTGAATTTTCCGCCCCCTTTTGCCATATATCGTTCGGTCGAAAAAAAGATGAACGGAGATCCCCGGTTGAATGACACTGTCTATTTCGTCTCTGACACACATTTTAAATATCGTGGAGGCGGCGCGCAGGAAAACAAAAAACGCGGTCTCTTCCTCGATTTTATCAGCGGGTGCCGGGGGGCATCCCGGCTCTACCTTCTCGGTGATATTTTCGATTTCTGGTTCGAAAGGGGAAGATCCGTCCCTGAAGGTTACGAGGATATTCTTGAAGGCCTTCGAGCGCTCGTGAAAAGCGGTACCGCCGTTTTTATTACAGGCGGCAACCACGACTTCTGGCTCGGTTCCTACCTCCCCCGTGAAATCGGAGTCACCATTCTACCCCGCGACTCGACCCATGAACTGCAGGGGAAAAGGGTCACGGTAACGCATGGGGACTCCCTTTTACCCGGCGACCGCCGCTACAAGATCCTCAGGTCCGTCATTCGCAGCGATCCCGTCATCCGGATTGCCGGAATGGTTCCTCTGCCCGCCCTTTGCTTTTTCGCCGAATGGTTTTCGAAAAGAAGCAGGGGTTTTTCACAGACCCGCATTCGCGATTATGCAGAAAGGCTTCTTTCGATCGCCGAAGGTTCGTTCTTCGAAAATGGAAATGACGCGTTGATAATGGGACATATCCATTTGCCCGTGATCCGGCATTTCGGTGAGAAGACCTTTGTCATCCTCGGCGACTGGGAAAGCCATTTTTCCTTCCTGCGGATGACGGAAGGCGGGTTTTCCCTGGAATCTTATCACAATGACGGAAAAAGGTTGACGGAGATCCTGTGAATATCGCCCAGATCGTCGTCCACTGGAGCGTAGGAATAATCGAACCTGAGGTTCCTGTAATAAACGCCGCATCCCATCGAGGCACCCATAACATTGTACCCGCTCTTGTACCCCAGGCGCACGGCCAGCCTGTCATGGTAGGTATACTCCATCCCCATGTGAAGCTTTGAATCACCGTCGTTCGGGAAAACGGCGTCGGCGGCCAGTAATATCCTACCCCTGAGAGTTTTGTTTTCCTTTTGCCACGCACCTCCGAACCTAAACAGGAAGGGTGGATAGAATTTCTCTTCCACGAATTTCGCTTCAGGCCCGAGATTCAGCATCGAAACGGCGAGAGTCAGCCCTTCGATCCTGCTTTTATGGGTCACCCCGAGGTCGACGGCGTAGCTGGTCGCCGACTCGAAATCTATCTTTTCATAGATAAGTTTTACCGCGGCGCCCGCCGCGATGTTCGGAAAAATATCGGTGGCGTAGCCCAGCGACAGCGCCAGATCGTAAGGGGCAAAGGTTCCATCCGGACTCAGGGAAGGGTATTCTCCGTAACGGTCGAGATCACCATAATAAACTCCGGTGAAACCAAGACCGACCGTTCCGTACCCGATTTCGCTGGCGATTGAAACCTGTTCAAAACGTATATCCATAAGCCACTCCGAATGGGTCACGTTCAACTCCACGCCATCAACCGAAGCCAACCCGGCCGGGTTCCAGTATATACTCGTGGCCTCGTCGCTTACGGCCGTGTAAGCTTCTCCCATCCCACTTGCCCTGGCGCCGTTACCGAGACGGAGAAACTGGAATCCGCTTGTTCCGGGCTCGCCCGCGGAAGCGTTCAGGCACACGGCCGTCAGGATCGTCGTTGAGACGAGGATTATTCGGTGAAACATCTTCCCTCCATTCGGTTCCCTGTTACCACATGCTATTTTAATCCATGCGGGGGCTTCGGTCAACCTGGATATCAGAACTCCATTATTTTACGATCGCAAATTTTCTCGCACCGCTCCATCTCCATACGGCCCCGGTTATTTCCAGCCTGCAAATGTATATCCCGCTCGAGATACCTGCAACGGGAACCTGGATTTCGAACGGAATCGTCCCTTCATCCCAGGTATGGCTCTTTGTCAAAGAGAATATCTCCTCGCCCTGGATATCGAGAACCCTGGCGGTTACCTGCGCCCCGCCCGAAAATACTATTCGCGCGGTGAAAATCCCTTCGGTGACGGGGTTGGGGTAACAAATGAAAGATCCATCGACGACCCTGCCCGAGGCCGGATCGGCCGAGAACGGAATACTACGCCTTCCCGATCCCCCCGAGTCGTTCCTGTAGATATACCATCCACCCGTCGCGAGGTCGGGAGTTTCAAGGTCGATGCGAGAAACCGTGGACCGGTACCTATCGGCTGTCAATCCCGCATCCCCTGATCGATCCAGCTCCCCGTTTCCGCCGGCCGAAAAGATATGGAGCTTTCCGCCGATTCCCCTTATAGCCGCAAACGGAACGGTGGCATCCCCTTCCCCACGGGCAGGCCATCCTTCGGATATTCTTCCAGAAAATTCCATGACGTATATATCGCCGGCTACGTTGAATATCGATTCCAGCCGCCCGTCTCCGTCAGTATCGGCAGCCAGGGGCTGAACGGAATAAATTGATTCCTCCAGGCCGGTCACTTCATCCGAAAGGACGTAAGGCCAACCGGCGCATACCGTTCCGAATCCGGCCAGGATGAAGAGACGTTCTCTGTCCCTGACGATCGTCTCGATTACACCGTCGCCATCCATGTCGGCAAGCGCCGGGGATGACGGAAAGCGCCCCACTGCCGGCGAGATGTGGATGCTTTTTTCCTCCTTTCCGTCATAGTAGAGACCGCCGGGGCTTCCAGCAGAGAACGGGTCCCAGTACACGAGGCCGATGCCCGGCAGACCGATAACCATCTCGTCGCAGCCATCCCTGTCCAGATCGGCCGAAGAAGGCATCACGATCATAAAAGAGTCTCCGGAAGTTTCGGGTCCTGCGGTTACGATCCGTTCCAGGGTCCCCATGGATTCGGGAATGATGGCGGTGAATACCGTGTCCTCCGCAATCGATATGTATGTCAGATAAACTTTTCCATTTCCGGCTCCGCAAAAGAAAAAACCGTCCATCTCTTCTTTCATTATCCCGCGGACGGGGTGAGAAACCGGTCTTGATCCCGCATCGAGAATCCAGTGCCCGGTGACGGGCCCCGCGTAATGCTCATCGGAATGCTGCAGGTCGACACCGAGTATGTACATGTGCACATCAGATCCGTCCGAGGAAAGTATGACCACTTCAGAATCGGAATCGTCATCGGCGGATATCTCCAGAGCGGAAGTGATTACCGTCCCCTGCACGGCAAATGTTCCGGGAGTGTCGTCCGAATCGATCACGAAAGGCGATCCGTCATGCTCTACGGCGTGGATCCTCCCGTCGAGGGATGTAATCACGATTTCGAGGTCACCGTCGCCGTCGATATCGCAGGCGACGGGCGGAGCGGTCCACGAAGCACCGTCGAAAGAGGCGACAAGCGAGGCCGGGCCATTCCAGGAAGGGTCGCAGGGTTCTTCGAGGACGTAGATCTTACCATCGACCTGTCCGTCAGCCGCCACTATCAGCAGGGTGTCCCCGGTTCCGGCGATGTCCGCCGCCACCGGAGCGAGTCCCGATACGTCTCCTTCCAGAGGAATCGTGACCCTGGCCACCGATTCTTCAAAGGACACCTGGAAACTCATTATATGCCCTGCCGCGGAGATCCGGTCGATCGAGATGCCCGAGGGAATTACACTGTTGAGCATGCTCGAAGGATTCGTATCGCCGGAGAACCGCACGTTAACCCCTTCCCTGAAGGAATCGAGAAAGCTGCCGAAGGCGTATTGCCCGCCCGGCCTGTCCATATCCTGCACTCCGTCAGCTTCCTCCAGATCGACTCCCTTGAGCATGGCGGTATCGTTGACGCGACGACCGCTTGCAAGACGTTCCGCGATAATTCCTTCGTCGACGTGCCAGATCTTTATTCCCCCGCCGGTGTTGACGTATCTGATTCCCTCCACGATTTCCGACGGGTCGGTCGTACCTGTGAGATAGAAATCGAATTCGGCGCCCAGCAGTATATCCTCGTTGTCCGGTATGCCGTCCGCGTCAAGATCGGTGAAACTGAAACGGCGGTCCAGGTTGGTGTCGTGCTGACGGTTTTCCACGAGGAAGTATTCCGAGGGTCCGGCTGGTATCTTTACAAGAATCGTATCTCCTGGACCGGAATCGTTGATGTCGGTGATATTGACGATCAGGTTTTCGTTGACGGTAACAGGTTCCACCCACCCCATCAGATACCTCTGGAAAGCGCATGGAAAGCCGGGCACGAAACCGAGGGCGTTATAGAGTCCATACGACATCAGTTCGAATGAACCGATCCCCTGCGAATCGGGAAACTCCGCCGGGGTGGGATCATAAAGAGCGACCATGCCGAGCCTTTTTCCGACCTGATAAGCATATATGCCGAGTGACCCGAATTGATACCCGTCCTGGCTCGCCTGCTCGGGAAGTATCATCAGGTTGTCAATGTAGAACGTCTCCTCTGCCTCCAGGTCATCGGTGGGTATGCCGGGCGTTCCAAGGGTGTCGGCAAGAAGATCTTCCATTTCATAAGGATCGATGAATCCGGACCACATCTGCCATGGAGAGTCCGCCAGAAAATCCGTTTCCCTTCCAGCGCCTGCATGGATAACGGCGAAGGCGTCCCACCGGCTGAAATCGTATTCACTGTCGAGGGAATCGACGACGGTGATCATGATCTCGGCGGCCTTCAAGTCCCAGGAATCGTTATCACCGTAATACGATTCGTCCATCGGCAGCGGGATTATTTCAGACGCAAGGTCGCAGACGAGGGTGAACCGCCCGATGGAAGCCCCGTGATAATACTCCATCAGGTGACGCAGTTCATTCCCGAAATAGGCGCCACCGGCCGTCTCGAGAAAATCCCTGTCGGAAAACGATACCCTGACAAAGAGGACTTTAAGCGAATCGACCGTATCGAAGGACCCTTCCATGAACCGGTTCAGGTTGGCGTTCTGGTAAAAACCCGTACATGGCGATTTACCTGCCGCTTCGATCGTTACGGCGGAAGGCACCCTCTGGCCCGATGAATCGGTCCGCAGCAGCAGGCAACAAAACATGATTAAGAGGATTATGGGTATTCGGACTCTTTTCATAAGTATTTGATGATAATAGAGCTTTCCAGGTAAAGGCAAGCTCTATATAAAAGTCGGGGGAGAATGAAGTTCTCTTGCCGCCCCTGTTCGACAATCGCTTTCTTCATTCTCCCCTTTGGTCGACCTTCCGGGTAACGGAATCCTTTTTAAGTGCCAGCTTAAAGAAAGGTATTCTGCTGCTACAGGTTGTCCTCCGCTTGCAGGTTACCCTTGAACGTCTGGGGGACTTGTCGACCTCTCCGAAATCTTTTTATTTTCGTGGCCGCATCGCCTTCGTCAGAGTCGCTGCCGGCCGATAATGACGTTTCACTGCCCGGACTGCCCGTTCCATTGACCGGGGCGGGGCACAGGTCCATGTTGTCGGGGTCTGTCTGGTAGGCCCAGAGGAAGGTCGTGGAGGTCTCGGTGACCTCGCCTATCCACAGTTTCACGTAATGCGCGCCTTCTGCTTCTCCGAGCTTCAGGAAATATACGTGTCCCTCGATCACCTCGGCAGTCCCGGAAGGGGACCAGCCATCTGCCGGGGAACAATTCTTCTCGTCGAACCCGTACTGCTCGTACGATACGAATCCGTAATCCTGTATCATCACGCGGGGCCTGTCGACTGTAAAGACCGCCGACTCGTCCGACTCTATGGTAAAATAGATATCCGTGTCATCGTCGTTCCAGTTCTGTTCGATGTCGCTGAGGGTGGAAAAATCGTATCCCGAGTTTGCCGGGTCGGTCTGCGAATCCTGGAGTGTTATATTACCTTCATGTCTGGGTGTGGCCGATATGATATCGGTCAGGTACCCGTCCGTAAGATCGGTGCTCTCGTCTCCATCGGCATCTACCGCAACCACGCTGTAGAAATTCTGCTCGCCGTATGTAGGCACATCGTCTTCATAGCAGTATTCCCATGGATCGTCCTCGGGGTAATCATCCTCCACTGTCGCGATCCTTTCATATTCACCGTCCGATTCATCGCTTCTATATATATCATAGTATCTGACATCCTGCTCCGGATTCGGAGTCCAGCATATCCATACGAAACCGTCGAGATTCACCGCATAAACGTCGCGAGGTGGCGATGGAGGGCAAGCCGCTGGGACCTCCACCGGCACCTCGACGATCGTTTCCTTATCGCCGCACGAGATCATCATCAGTACGACGACCGAAGCCGCTGTCACGAGTCTTGAAACTTTATGTATGCCTCTTGTCGTCATGCCGTTCTATATCGCAACTGCCATGCCATGCCGGGAAAACAGCTTGTCCGAAGGTCGGCACAAGCCAGGAATTCTTTTTTATCTTACTGTTTGCCATGGAGTTATTTTTCTATCCATTTTCTGCCTAATAGCTCTGACAAGGCCTCTGATCGCCTCAACGATCATGATTATATGTCGTTTGGAATCTACAAACATGTCCTCTAAGAAGGACATCGGAGGAGTTTATACATGAAAATGCCAGGGGCACAAGATGCGAGCACCGGAGGGGATATCCATACTCGCTATCCTAAGGATCTCGCCATTCCGAAGGGTTCTCATACCCCTGACCTTTAAATTCTAATTGGAAAGGTAAACTACAGTCAATAAAATTTTCCTGGGGGAGAAATAAAAAAATTCCGGAAAGATGCCTTCGATTCCACTCCCTAGAGACCCCACCTGTACCCTAGTTAAGCTTCCTTAAGAGAGCTTACGGGACTGAAATCAGACATCTCTCCGGATTGCCACTTCCCATTCGCCAACCGATACCGGATATATGCCAAAGCAATCGACATTCCATAATGCCGGATCATCCGATCCACGCACTAAATGTCAACTCATTGTAAATACACAAGATAAACAATGCGACAATTGTGCCATATCTTACGCGCCGCCATACTCCGGTTGGCCGTATAAAGAAACTTGCCTCGATCCGTGGTCAAGCTGTATCCTGTTTTACAGTAACACGTTAGTCTGGGAATAGATTTTACACTAACTCGTGCCTGCGGGCCGCAGAACGGTCCATGACCATAACGACGAGCGCCAGGGCAGCGCCAGGGCTTCGTACAAATTCCTATTATTTTTTATTTTCGGGGAAAACGGCACATTATGACGCACTAACAACATCATAGAGCCCGATCGACGTTCGTTAGACGAAACAGGAGACGGCCTGTCACTACGAGGTCAGTCCGAAATCGCGGATCTTCTTCAGGAGTGTCGGATAACTGATGCCCAGCTCGGAGGCCGTTGTGCGCCTGTTCCAGGAATTCCTCCCGAGTGCTTCGGAAACAATCCTGCGTTCGAGATCCCTTACACGCTCCGGAAGGCTCGAATTCCCTGAATCCGTTTCTTTATGGGCAGTAAGATCGAAGACCAGTTCGGAAGAACTTATCAGAGTGTTTTCGTCGGCGAGAATAACGGCTCGCTTTATTATCTTCTCGAGTTCCCTTACATTTCCGGGCCACGCGCAGCTCTCGAGGAAGTTTACCGCTTCATCGGAGAAACCTATGATCTTTTTATTCATCTCCCCGGAGAAGATCCCCAGGTAATGTTCGGCAAGAAGTTTAATATCTTCGACCCTGTCTCTAAGAGGAGGCACCGTCAATGGAAAATCATTTATCCTGTAAAAGAAATCCTCGAGCATGCTTCCTTCCCTGCATTTCGAAAGAAGATCGGCCTTGGAGGCAAAAATCAGCCTGACGTCGACCTCGATCATCTCGTTGCCGCCTACGGGTCTGACCATTTTTGAATCGAGGAACTGCAGGAGCTTACCCTGGATGGGGAGTGGGCTCTTGTCTATCTCGTCGAGGAATATCGTTCCGCCGTTTGCGTCGGCCAGCAGGCCCTTCTTGTCCGATATCGCCCCTGTAAACGAACCCTTTACATGGCCGAAGAGCTCGCTTTCGAGCAGATGTTCCGGCAAAGCTGCGCAGTTCACATGAATGAATTTTCCGGAACTGCGGCCACTCAGACTGTGGATAGCTTTTGCGATGAGCCCCTTACCCGTTCCCGTCTCCCCCATAAGCAGCACCGTCGAATCGGATACCGCCACACGTTCCGCAAGACCCAGGATCCGGCGCATCTTATCGCTCCTGGTAAGTATCTTCTGGAATCTTTCCGGGACCCTGGTCTCTTCTTCCATGACTTTACCGCCGGATAGAATACCTCTGACAAGGAAACCGATAAATCCAGAGTATGTCGACACTACATCGAATATCGTGCCGACATGGGGCACTTCCGCTCCTTCATCTTCCGACTGGAAAAATATCAACCCGAAAGTCTTTCCGTCCTTCGAAAGAGGATGGAAGTAGACCGGCGAGTCGCCGCCCGGCAGAAGGTCCCTGATCTCGGCTGTCCGCTTGTCGCTGGATATATCGGTCACCAGGAATTTATCCGTCAGGTCGGAGTCGTGCCTGCCGACGAACCAGCTTGTAATCGATGTGGTGTTTTCCTCGCTGATCGCCTTTCGTGCAAGAACCATCGGCTTTCCGTTTTCACTGGTCAAAGCCACGAAACCATGGCCCGCGGTCAGCTTTCTCATCATGTCGCTCAGGATATAATCAAGGTAAGAACGAAGTTTGGGATCGTTCAGAAAATAGTTCGACAGTTCCTCCGGAACCTTGAAAACACCCCCCCGGTGGACAGATTCTCCGGCCGCATCGAGTTCGATTTTCCTGCGCATTCTCTTGAGCCTTCTGATAAGATTCCTGTCCTTGAGATCTTCGGAAAGTCTCTGCGCTTCATATATGTGGAGAAGACATTCATCCCTGTTGTCGAGAATATCCTCCATCCTCGCAAGAAGGAAATGGCTGCAGGCGAGGTCGCCGAACTCTTCGTTCCTCTCGAAGAAAGCGAGAGTCTCGCCGACAAGTTTTTTTGCCATGACGACGGACTTCCTTCCGGGGTGCCTCAACAACTGCTCACCGAGAATGACCCCCGACTTGTGAGCTTCGTAAGGATTATTGACCGAAAGGAAGGTGCGGATGCTTCTGTTAATGTATTTTTCCGCTTCAGAATCGTTTTTCTGCAGCGCATATCCCAGCCCCAGGGTCCTCTCCACGAATCCGATTTCATGAAGCTCTCCGGCCTTTCCGCATGCTTCGAACGCGTTCTTGCCGATCGAGATCACTTCGGCGGGTTTTCTCTGGAGCAGATATATATTCATCATCCTGCGAAGCACTTCAGCCACGACGTCATTGAACGGCGATACCTTCTTCGCCTGCGAAAGAGCCTGTGTATAGTTTTCGAGGGCGCCCGGCAGATCGCCTTTTTCAACCATGAGATCGCCGATGAATTCATCCGCGAGCGCGATCTCGCGCAGATACGATCTGCGTTCGGCGAGAACCCGGGCTTCCAGCAGGTGTTTCTCCGCGGCGACCAGGTTTCCCGTCCTGATCTCCTTGAGCCCCAGCATCAGCGTGGCTTTTGTATATTTAAGATCGTCGCCCAGCCGGCTTGCCATTGCGCGTGCCGACGTAAAACAGCTTTCCGCGTTGGCGAAAGCCCGCGTCTTAAGCTGAACGACTCCGAGATTAAGGGTCACACGCACGCGGTGCTGCGTGAGCCCGACCTCTTCGCAGATCTCGAGAGCCCTGTTGAGGAACTGAAGCGCTCGCCCCCACCGGCAGGCGTTCTTGTGGAAAAGACCCAGGTTGTTCAGAACGTACGATTCGCCCACCGAATCGTTGATCCTGCGGTAGGAGCTTAAGGCGTCGAGAAAGAACTGCTCGGCTTCTTCATTCCTGCTCAGCCTTGCGTAACAGTTGGCGATCAGGAGCTGTGTATGCGCCACTTCCCTGTGCTCGGTACTCGTGCGCAATATCCTGTACGCGGAGCATCCTTCCTTTAACGCATCCGTATTATTGCCGCTGTCATACAGTACGATTCCGCGACGGCAGATGATGGTCCCCCTGCCGATCTCGTCATCTTCTTTACAGTGGGCCAGAGCGCTCTCCAGAAAGGTCATTGCCTCTCTGAGAAGCCCCTTCTTTCTATAACAGTCGCTTATCTTGCGGTAAATCCTGACCAGTTCGCCCGGTTCCGCCACGGCGGCGTGCACCGCCTGAAGAACCTTCTCGTAATATTCGAGAGCCACGGAGTAATTCTCCGTGGACAGGTGCATATCGCCGAGTTCCTCGTCGGTACTCGTCGTTTTAAACTCAGGCCCGGGCTGGTTATTTTCGTACTCGAAATTGCCTTTTCCTTGCGGGTCGTTTGGCATCGGTTACTCCCAAGTGTGGCAAACAAGGTTTCGTTGAACGCCCGAAAGTACTTTTCACTGCATTATATTTTTAGTCATGCCAGGCGGTGGTACGATATTATCCGCGCCACTGCCGTCCGGTTTGATCTTACCATTGGCATAATCGTCGGCATCCCCTCCCAGCTTTGTTTCATCGTTCGCGTTAATCAACACCGGTGTCAACGTACAACTGTCATCTTCCAATGTTCTGATAAAAAAGGCGCAGAATCGCGAGAACATCCTCGATACAGCCGCTGTCTGGTGATTGATTACCGGCGATGAAGCCTGGAGTGAGGAAGAAACCAAGATGGTAAGGATCAAAAACACTGCGAGCAGAAGAGATAATCTCTTCATTTCTACCATCTCCTCAAATGAAGCAAGAAGTAGTTGCTCCAGAAACACCCCTCATGCCCTTGCACCCACGGTACAAATGTAACATCCCGCATGGCGGAAGTCAAATACTTAACGTGAAAAAGACATGAAAAAAAACGGGTTAACCGGTTTGTCGGATTTTTTTCTAAATATACGGCCTGAAG
>JBFYZH010000134.1:0-5562 GCA_041309605.1 Candidatus Krumholzibacteriota bacterium | reverse complement strand
ATCCTTCGCCGAACTCATGATCCTGGAGACGGCGGTCGATGAACTGGCCGCGCTCCTCGAAACCGAAGCCGAAAAAATCAGGATAGAACTGGGCGGAAGGGAACGGGATCTCGCCGTAACGCTGGAACCGTCCGAAGCGGGGCACACGAAGGTCATGGACGAAAAGACCAGGAAGACGCTCATCGGGCTGCTTCTGGCCATGCCGCACGGGGTGGAGGCCATGAGCTACGATATCCCCGGGCTCGTAGAAACCTCGAACAACCTGGCCACGATTTCGAGCGGTCCAAGGGAGATAGTCATCGGGACTTCGACGAGAAGCTCGATTAAGAGCGCCCTGCAGGCTCTCAGGGACAGGATCTCCTCGGTGGCTAGGCTCGCCGGAGCGTCGGTCGAGGAGAATGAGCCTTACCCCGGCTGGATGCCGAATCTCGATTCCAGCATCCTCAGGACCGTCAAGAGCGTCCACGTGAAGATATTCAAGAACGAGCCGAAGATGAAGGCGATACACGCCGGGCTCGAGTGCGGGATCATCGGGGAGAAGTTTCCAGGGATGGACATGGTGTCATTCGGTCCGTGGATCGAACATCCGCATTCGCCCGAGGAAAGGGTTAACATCCCGTCGGTGGAGTCGTTCTGGAAACTCCTGACTGCGGTGCTGACCGAACTGGCCTGATGCGGCGGCCTGAAGGAATATCGAGAAGGGTCCGCCGGCCGCGCCGGATGCGGGCCCTTTTTTATCGCCCCCGGTGGTTCTCCGGTTGACTCCCGGTCGATTTTCGGGGCGAAGTCACGATTTTCCAAAGACCTTGACATTATGGGCCGGAGTTTTTATTATTCGGCGACTAAAAAGAATGGTTACAGGGGTGTAGCTCAACTGGTAGAGCATCGGTCTCCAAAACCGGGGGCTGCGGGTTCAAGTCCTGCCACCCCTACATTTTTTTCGCCTGTAAACACCTTTTTATTTTCAAGAAACAACCTGTCGCGGGGAGCAATTCATGGGCAAAAAAAGGGTGACGAGCGGAATGAGGCCTACGGGCAGCATGCATCTGGGGAATCTTCTCGGAGCGCTCGATAACTGGGTCCGGCTTCAGGACGATTACGACTGCTTCTTCTTTATCGTGGACTGGCATGCCCTTACCACCCCGGGCGGCGGAACGGCCGTCGGGTACGAGAACGTCGGGGATCTGAGGAACAGGGTCCGCGAGATCGCCGTCGACTGGATCGCGGCGGGCCTCGATCCCGACAGGAGCTCGATATTCATTCAGTCGCACGTGCCTGAAGTCGCCGAACTGCATCTTCTTTTTTCGATGATAACGCCGCTCGGATGGCTTGAGAGGAATCCCGCCTACAAGGACATGATCCAGAGTTACAGGATCGAATCGCCAAGCTACGGCCTGCTCGGTTATCCCACGCTGCAGGCGGCCGACATACTCGCATACAAGGGCGATTACGTCCCGGTCGGCAAGGACCAGGAAGCCCACGTCAACATGACGAGGGACCTGGGCCAGCGGTTCAACAGCCTCTATGGAAAGAACGTCTTCCCGATAACCGAGACCCTGCTGACCCGGGTGCCAAGGGTGCCGGGCCTCGACAGCGTGGAAAAGAAGATGAGCAAGAGTTCGGGTAATTACATCGCCGTCGCGGACGGCGAGGAGGATACGGTCGCCAAGATAAAAAGCATGTTCACCGATCCGGTGAAGATCAGGAAGGACGATCCGGGGCACCCGGACGGATGCGTCGTTTTCGCCTTCCACGATATTTACAACAAGCCGCAGCTCGCCCAGGTGCGGAGTGAATGCGAGAACGGCGGGCGTGGTTGCGTCGCCTGCAAGATGCAGCTCGCCGCGAAGATGAACGATGCCCTCAGGCCGATAAGGGACAGGCGCAGGGAACTTGAAGAGAATCCGGGTGTAATAAGCGAGATGTTGAACGCCGGAGCCCGGAAAGCCGAAAAGATAGCCGGCGAAACGTTGAGGGAAGTCAGGGATGTGATGAACCTTCCTGCCAGGGGGAGCTTCTGATGTCGGATATGACGGATTTTTTCATCGGTAAATTCAGGCAGAGCATAGGCAATGTCGACGAAACGCCCCGCTGTTACCGCCCGCGGCCGTACAGGAACGCCGCGGTGCGTTTCAGAAAGTGTTCCATAGAGGATTTCGAGACCAGGAGGGAGATTCTCGCGGCCGAGGCCGGGCTCAACGTGTTTCTCTTCAGGGCCGACATGATACCGGGGTGCGATCTTCTTTCCGACAGCGGCACCACCACGATGACCATGGAGCAGTGGGCGGCGATAATGCTGGGAGACGAGGCGTACGGATCCAACGAAGGGTATTTCGAGCTCAAGGACCAGATGGCCGATACCTTCGGCCCGGACTGGATCGAGACAGGGACCGTGATGGGCGGTTTTTCGGAGAGTCTTTTTCTCTTCCACCAGGGAAGAGCCGCCGAAAACGCCTTTTTCACGATACTGGCGCGTGAACTCAGGGCCATGCCGCCTCCGGCCCCGGTCCTGTCCGAAGGACTGCTTCCGCAACTCAGGGAGCGTGTGGAGTCGAAGATCGCGTCGCTGCCGGGCAGAAAGCGCGTCATGGACGATTCGATGTTCATAATCCCGAGCAATTCGCATTTCGACACGACCCAGGGCAATATCGAGGACAAGAGGATGATCCCGCTCAATCTTCCCTGCAGCGAGCATCTCGACAACAGGGAGGATTTCCCCTTCAGGGGCAACATGAACGTCGATGAACTCGAGAATCTTCTATCGACGGAAAAAAAGAGAGTCCCCCTTGTCTACCTGACCATAACGAACAATACCGGCGGAGGCCAGCCGGTATCGATGGAGAACATCAGGAACATAAGGCGTATCACGAAAAAGCACGGCGTGCCGTTTTTTTTCGACGCCTGCCGGTTCGCCGAGAACGCGTGGTTCATAAAACGCGGTGAAAAGGGTTATTCTGACAGGACGATCAGGGAGATCGTTCACGAGATGTTCAGCCACGTCGACGGTTTCCACATCAGCCTCAAGAAAGACGGGCTCGTCAACATGGGCGGCGCCCTCGTAATACGCAAGGGTGGCGCTCTTTACGGGAAATTCCCCGGTATCAGAGAGGGTCTGACGGATTACCAGATAATGGCCGAAGGACATCCCACATACGGCGGGCTGCCGGGCAGGGATCTGAAGGCCGTCGCGGAGGGGCTTCGCACGATCATCCGGTCCGATTACCTGGACGCGAGAATACTCCAGGTCGAAAGATTCGGCGCGAAGCTCTCCGAAAGCGGCATTCCGGTCATCAAGCCGATCGGAGGACACGCCGTTTACGTGGATCTCGACAGGTTCTTCGGAAACTCCGCCAGAGACGAGGATTTCAAGGGGATAGCATTCACGGCCCTGATGCTCATTGCAGGCCACAGGGTCTGCGAACTCGGTATCTACGCCTTCGGAAGCCATGACGGCCGAAGGGAGAATCCGCCCGTTCCGAGGGTCAACTATATCCGCGCCGCGGTTCCGCGGCTCGCCTATGAAGACAGGGACCTCTTCTCGGTTGTCGAGGCCGCCAGGGTTCTCGCCGAGCACCGCGACAGGATTCCGGCGGTGAAGGTGGAGTACGGCAGGGAGCTCAGCATGAGGCATTTCAAGAGCAGGTTTTCCTTCAGATAAACATCCCCGTCCGATTCAGACCTTAAATGGAATATTTCCTGCATCAATAATCTGTCTTTGGGGGACGAGATAGCAAGGCGTGGCAGAAAGGATGCGGGTGTGACCGATCGTCTCGACAGCGAACAGCCCGGCGGGATTGAAGACCGCGTTCGGGAAAGGGAGCCTTCCGTCCCGGGCGAAGTCAATATAAACGAAAAAAGACAGTTATCGGCCGTTTTCGAGATCGCGAATATGATCAATTCGCAAATCGATCTCGGCCAGATCCTCTCCAGCATCGCAAGGGAGTTCTCAAAGGTACTCGATTTCGATCTCGGGTGCGTCGCGATCCATGACAAGGGCGACAATTGTCTCTACCTCAGGCACGTCTACCGAAGGAACGGCGACAAGACGGCCGAGGGCAGGTACGTTCCGCTGGAGGAGTCCAACCTGGTCGGATGGGTGGCCATCAACAGACAGCCGATCCTGAGAAAAGATATAGCCTCGGACTACAGATTCAACGAGATCATGAAGGAGGATTCACTCGGATCCGATATCGTGGTTCCGCTTCTGGCCAAGGGCGTGCTGATAGGCACGGTGAATTTCGGCAGTTATCAGAGCGGGCATTACACCGAATTCGATCTGCAGCTGGTGAAGGATTTCAGCAACCTGATCTCCATAGCGATCGAAAAGGCACAGCTTCTTGAAGAACTCAACGAGCTGGGCGACAAGTTCCGCAACCTGATGAGAGCGGCGAACGATCTTATCATGATGCTCGACATGTCGGGCGATATCGTGGAATGCAACGACGCGATTTTCAGGATAATGGGTTACGGCAGGGAGGAAGTTATCGGAAGGTCTCCTTCCGAGTTCTCGCCTCCCGCCCGAAGGGAAATCGTAAGGACGAATTTCGGCAAGATCCTCCGCGGCGAGATCACGAGGGCGATCGAAGTGCCGTATCTCAAGAAGAACGGCGAGCTGGTGTACCTTGACGTCAACCTGAACATCGTTAGGGTCAAGGAACATCCCTACGTCATCTTTGTCGGGCATGACGTTACGGACAGGAAGATGTTGGAGGAAAAAATAACGATCCAGAACAGGGAATTGCAGGAGAACAACAGAAAACTGCTGGAAGTCGACAGGCTGAAAAGTGAATTTCTCGGCAGGATAAGCCACGAACTGCGAACGCCGCTGTCGGTGATCATGGCTTACACCGGCACCCTGATCGAGGACGCGGACGACTCCATCGACGCGGCGACCCGGCATGATTTCCTGGAGGTCATCGAGGACCAGTCGAACAAACTCCTGGTCCTTATCAACGACCTGCTGGATCTGTCCAAGGTGGAAATATCGGATACCATGCTCGACGTGACCGAAGGCAGCATCAACGACATGATAAAAGGATCCATGGCGATCGTCGCCCCGCTGTCGCGCCGGCATGGAGTGGAAATAGCCGCCAATCTCGATCATTCCATACCGATCACGCGTTTCGATCCCCTCAGGGTAAGACAGATATGCGTCAACCTTCTGAACAACGCCATAAAATTCACGCCCCGCGGGGAGAAGGTGCTGATTTCGTCGTTGCTCGCGGGAAACGAGGCGATTGTTTCGATCAGCGACAGCGGGCCGGGCATCGACAAGGATCACTTGGCGAGGATCTTCGAAAATTTCACGCAGGTGGACGGCAGCGCGACGAGAACCCGAAACGGCATGGGGATAGGGTTGAGGCTGGTAAAACACTACATCGAGCTTCATCACGGGAGGATCTGGGTGGAGAGCGAAAGGGGAAAAGGTTCCACGTTCCACTTTTCGATTCCGCTGACCCCCGATCTTACAGGCGTTCCTGCGGGCGATAAAGCCGTGCCTTCCTCGTGCTGATGCATTCCCTCGGCCCGCCGCGGAGGGAGCGTTAACCCGGAGTATAGATC
>JBFYZH010000133.1:0-19639 GCA_041309605.1 Candidatus Krumholzibacteriota bacterium | reverse complement strand
AATATGTTTATAAGAATCGCCTTCACGTTTTTATCGCGCACGATGATCTTCATCGCGGAAAGCACCTTGCCCGGGTTAGAGCTTCCCCCGATATCGAGGAAGTTCGCCGGGCGCGCGCCGTAATGCTTTATCATGTCCATCGTCGCCATGGCAAGTCCTGCCCCGTTGACTATGCATCCGATGTTACCGTCCAGTTTCACGAAGGAAAGGTCGGCCTCCCTCGCCTCGACCTCTCCAGGATCGTCGGCGGAATCGTCTCTCAGCTCTTCTATTTCGTTGTGCCTGTAGAGGCCGTTGTCGTCCACATTTATCTTGGCGTCGATCGCCCAGACCTTCCCGTCGGGACTGACGACCAGCGGATTGATCTCCGCCAGCGACGCGTCGACTTCCATGTAAGCCCTGTAGAGAGCCCTGAAAATCGGGCCCAGTTGTTTCGCGACCTCCTTCTCACCCGTCAGGAAAGCGGCCATCTTCCTTACCTGGAAGGGCAGCAGCCCGGCGGACGGATCGACGATCACCTTCAATATTTTTTCCGGCGTCGATCTGGCCACTTCCTCTATGTCTATGCCTCCAGCCGGGGATATCATCATGAGGGGTTTTCTCGAAACCCTGTCGAACAGCATCCCGACGTAGAACTCGCTCGAAATGTCGACCGCTTTTGCCACGAGGACCTTCTCCACGGTCAGACCCTTTATATCCATCCCCAGGATGGCTTTCGCTTTTTCAGCCGCCTCGGCGGGGTTTTTCGCGAGCTTTACACCGCCCGCCTTACCCCTGCCGCCGACAAGGACCTGGGCCTTCACGACCACAGGACATCCGAGTTCCGCCGCCGCACCTTTTGCGTCTTCGGCCTTCGTGACCAGGCGGCTCGGCGGGACGGGAAGTCCGAACTTCGTGAATATGGCCCTTGCGTCTGCCTCATGAATTTTCAATTATTACCTCCACCATTTCGCAACACCACAATACGTTACGTAGATTGCTTAAAGTGTTTTAAGGCTACTTCAGAAAATCCTTCAGCACATCTTTCAGGTCGGGATGGCCGATTTCATCGAGATCGTATGTAACCCTGACTGAAGGTTGCCTGATATCGACGATCCTGCCAAGATCTATCGGTGTTCCGATTATGACCGTATCGCACTCCACCTTCGCTATCGTCTTCTCGAGGTCCCTTATCTGCTCGGCGCCGTACCCCATCGCCGGAAGAAGGGTCCCGATATTGGGATACTTCTTGAAGGTGTCCTCGAGTTTACCGGTCGCCCAGGGCCTGGGATCGACGAGTTCGGATGCGCCAAATTTCATGGCTGCCATGACACCGGCTCCGTAAAGCATTCCGCCGTGGGTCAATGTGGGTCCGTCCTCGACGCAGAGTACCTTCCTGCCCCTTATCAGCTCGGGTTTGTCGACCGAGAGGGGAGAGGCGGCGTCTATTACGATTGCCCCGGGATTGTAGGCGGCGATGTTCTCCCTCACCGTCTCGATACCCTCTAGATCGGCCGTGTCTATCTTGTTTATGACGATAGCATCGGCCATCAGAAGGTTCGCGAACCCGGGATAATACTCAAGTTCGTGCCCCGGCCTGTGTGGGTCGACCACAACGATGCTGAAATCGGGCTGGTAGAACGGCATGTCGTTGTTTCCGCCGTCCCAGAGGATGATGTCGGCCTCCTTTTCAGCTTCGCGAAGAATGGCCTCATAGTCGACTCCCGCGTAGATTATCACGCCGCTTACAATGTGCGGTTCATACTCCTCCATCTCCTCGATCGTGCACTTATGCTTTTTCAGGTCATCGAGAGAGCCGAAACGCTGAACCTTCTGTTTGGCGAGATCGCCGTATGGCATCGGGTGCCTTATCGCGGCGACCTTCTTTCCCGCGTCGATCAGGATTCCGGCGACGGTACGCGTTGTCTGACTCTTTCCGCACCCGGTCCTGATCGCGCATACGGAGATCAGGGGTTTCGTGCTTTTAACCATCGTCGGCGCCGCGCCCGCCATCATGAAATGTGCGCCGAGAGAGTTGACCAGTTGTGCCTTCTGCATAACGTACTGGCTGGAGACGTCGCTGTAGGCGAACATCACTTCCTCGATCTTTTCGCTTTCGATCAGCTCGGCCAGTTTTTCCTCCGGGTGGATTGGAATCCCGTCCGGATAGAGTTCCCCGGCAAGCACGGCCGGATATTTGCGGTCGGCGATGTCGGGTATCTGGGTCGCCGTGAACGCGACAACCTCCACCGAAGGGTCATTTCTGAAAAGGGTGTTGAAATTGTGGAAATCCCTGCCGGCGGCGCCCATGATCAATATTTTTCTTCTGCTCATAAAAAAAACGACCTCCAGTAACCGTTTGGATCAAATGTCATCGAATGAACGTAAAATCCAGTTTATACGTTATGCTCCGGGACTTCAAGTTTCTCTATGGATCACCCCTCAATCTCCTGATCAAACCGCTCGTGGAAAGCCCCCCCACCATCCCCACCCTCTCGACCCTGCCGCCGTTCTTTTCCACAAAATCAGCTCCGACGATATCCTCAACGGCGTATTCATCGCCCTTGACGAGAACGTCGGGGACCAGTTCCTCGATCGTCTCCAGCGGAGTATCCTCGTCGAAAAGTGTCACATGATCGACGCACCTGAGTTCCAGAAGTACGAATACGCGGTCTTCCTCGGGAACCAGGGGCCTCGAGTCGCCCTTGAGCCTTCGTACCGACGCGTCCGTATTGACTCCGACAACCAGACAGTCGCCGAGCGAGCGGGCCTTTTTCAGAAGGGTCACATGCCCCCTGTGGAGTATATCGAAACAGCCGTTGGTGAAGACTATCCTCTTGTCGGGATTGCTTCTCCTGAAGGCTGAAAGGTCCTTTCTTTCCAGTATCCCGGCCTTCATTCCTTCGCGCCTTTCCGCACCGCGCCGCCCTAGGCTGTAAATGACCTTGTCAATTCATCCGCCGTGACCGTTGCCGTGCCGAGCTCCCTCACGACGATCCCTGCGGCGGAGTTGGCGAGTTCTATCGAATCATATATCGAAGCCCCGGCAGCAAGCGCCGCGGAGAGAACACCGATAACCGTATCCCCCGCTCCTGTAACATCGTAAACCTCGCTCGCCATCGTCGGAAAATGTCTGGAATCCTTACCGGCCTCAAAGAGGGTCATCCCCTCCTCGCCGCGGGTTATCAGCACGGCGTTAGCCTGAAGGTCGTTCAGGAGCGACCTGCCCACCCTTTCGAGCTGACCCTGCGTGCGTATCCTGACGTTGTAGAAACCGCCTGCTTCCTTGAGGTTCGGCGTCAGGGCGAAGGCTCCCCTGTAAAGGTCGAAATGTCCCTCCTTGGGATCGATTATCATCGGAATATTCTTTTCCGCGCAGCAGCTCCTCACCACATCCATAAGCGGCATGGCCACCACACCCTTGCCGTAATCCGAGATCACCACGGCGCCGGCATCGGCGACAGCTTCCCGAACCGCCGCCTTCAGTCGTGAAAGGACCCTTCCGGAAACCGCGCCGCCCGACTCGAAATCGGCTCTGACGACCTGCTGGTGATGCGCCACTATCCTTATCTTTTCAGTAGTCACCCTTGCCGAATCGGTGACGAGATGCCCTGTCGCTATCCCGCTGTCCCGCAGGAGCGAACGCACCTCGGACGCCTGGCTGTCCTTTCCAAGGACTCCCACCAGGTCCGGCCTGCATCCCAGGGATATCACGTTCCAGGCGACGTTCGCGGCCCCGCCCGGGCGCACGTTCGTCTTCTCCACGTTGACAACAGGGACGGGGGCCTCGGGACTGATCCTGTCCACCTGTCCCCAGAAATACCTGTCGAGCATCAGGTCGCCGATCACGGCAACCGACGATCGGCCCATAGCGCGGCATATGCCGGCGGCTTTTCTTCTTTTCATAACGCTCCGGACCTGGTTTAAACGGATGAGTATCAAGAGGTTCACTCCTGGCTGCATCCGTCGGACCACATCCCCGGGAATATATCCCAATGACCATCCTCAATCAAGAGTAATGATAAGACGCCGCCCCCGCCTGCGGCCCGGAGTCAGGCTTGCATCATTTCAACCCGCACTCTTCCTTTTTCATCGCCGGCGGGAAGATCAGGCCGGCCGCTACGGCCGCCGTACCGGCCACCAGGAAGGTCATCAGCCTCGCGGTGACCACCCTGTCCATCCCGGTAGCAATCCATATTATCGTGAAAAGCATCCCGGCAACGATTGTCACAAGCGCCGCCTTCCCGCTGTACCGTTTCCAGAAGAGAGTGAGCAGGATGACTACGGAGAATGTCCCGCCGATTCCGGCCCAGACGTAGCTGACCATGGTGTAGATCAGGGTCGACGGGAACAGGTATGCAAGCGCAAGAGCGACGGCGGCAAGTCCGGCGGTGACGCACCGTGACAGCGCGAGGTCTCCCCGGCGTGTCCCCCGCCCGGCCGTTTTGTCCAAGGTTACGGCAGCCGCGGCGCCCCCCACAGAATCGGTCAACCGTACGGCAGGACCGGTTCGGCATGACCGGTTCCTGTCCATGATGGGTCTAATTATATTCTCCGTAAGTTCGCCGGCCGAGAGAATGAGAAGGGAATCGGCCGTCGAGATCATCGCCGCGATCGCCCCCATAATCAGGACGGCGGCGATAGCCGGCGGGAACAGCTTCATCATGACCGCGGGCATGACATACTCCGGGTCCTTGAGCCCGCCGGGACCGAAAAGCGCCAGACCGATCCAGCCGATCGACAACGCCCCGATATATGCGAGAAGCGTCCAGGCGATTCCGATGTTGCGGCCTTTCCTGGCCTCTCGCGGATTCCTGATGGCCATGAAACGCATACTGAGCTGCGGCTGGCCGCCGAGGTAGCCGAAGAACCAGGAAAATCCGCCGGCGATGACCACTCCTGCGGCGAATCCGCCTGCGGTGCCCGTCAGCGAAAGGTATCCTTCTCCGGCCCGCGAGAGCGCCTGCGGAATCGAGCTTGCGAAAATATCCGGCATATGCATTATCGCGATTATCCCCACGATCGGGCCGGCAACCAGGGTCGCGATCATGACGATCGCCTGGACCACGTCGGTGTAGACCACGCTTCTGAACCCGCCGTAAACGGTATAAGGAACGATTATGACCGCCGTTATCAGCATGCCGATTTTCGGCTCGAGACCGAACATCGCGTGCAGCGTCTTTCCCCCGCCGAGAAACTGCGCCCCAACATAGAAGAAAAAGAAGAAGACTATGGTCGCGCTGCCCACCACGCGAAGCCACCTTCCCAGGTCGCTGTGCCTGCACGAGATATATTCAACAAACGAGTTTACCCGATATCTTTCCGCCTCGTCCCTCAACCTCCAGGCGATGGCGGCCCAGGCAGTTATTATTCCGGCGACGCACCCAATCGCCGTCCAGACCTCCATGAGTCCGGTAGCGTAGGCGGCTCCAGGCAACCCCAGCAGCGCCCAGGACGATTCGCCCGTTGCTCTCTCGGAAAGGGCCGCCGCCCATCCGGGCAGGTTCCGGCCTGCGATCATGTAATCGGCATCGTTTTTCACCTTCCTGCCATGGTATATCCCCCATATGACGAGCAGAATCAGGTACCCCGTCACCACGGCAAGGAGTTGAGCCTGATTTTCCATTTCGATCTCCCCTTTATAGTAAATGTCGCCGGCCGGTCACAAATGGTAATCCAAACCTCGCGCAACCTCAACGACATTTTCAGCGGCACTTATATCTGGATTTTTCGGACGGTTTGACGTAATCTTTTTTCGTTGCGTTCAAAACCGTTTTCAGAAAGGATCAATCGAAATGTTCGAGTATGATTGCCTCGATTTCGACAATGTCGACGATGTGTTCGACTTCGCCATCGAAAAGGAAAAAGAGGCTTACGACTTCTACAGAAAGTGGGCGAAGAAAATGGACAAGCCCGCGATGAAGGAAGTGTTCGAGGAATTCGCCGAGCAGGAAGCCGGCCATATCAAACTGTTCCACGATCTCAAATCGGGGCACACGAAGGAAAAGCCCGAGAAGAAGGCTGTGGACCTTCACCTGACAGATTACCTCGTAGAAGTCATCCCGTCCGAAAACATGGATTACAGGGAAGCCGTCCGGGTCGCAATCCAGCGCGAACAGGCGGCGATCCAGCTGTACTCCGAGTTTGCCAGGGCGACCAACTCCCCGAAGATCGCGGCTACGCTCGAGATCCTCGTACAGGAAGAGCTCAGGCACAAAAACAGGCTGGAAACAATATTCGACGACGCTTTCTATCCCGAAAACTGAAGACCCCGGCGGAGGGTCCCCAATGACGATCAAAAGGCGCCCGTATACCGGGCGCCTTTTTTCGCCTGACGGGAAGGTCGTCTCCGGGAACGCTCGAGGAAGACCGCGCCCCTGTCCTTCGATCCTTTTCCGGCAAATTATTTCCACGGCAGGGCCGAAAGATCCACGTTCCCTCCCGAGATGATGACGCCGACCCTTTTTCCCTTCACGTCAATCCGGCCTGACAACACGGCCGCCACGGCAACCGCCGATGAAGGTTCGACGACGATCTTCATTCTTTCCCAGACGAGGCGCATCGCCGCTATTATTTCTTCCTCACCGACGGTTACTATATCCTCGACGTTTTTCCTGATTATCGACAAGGTCAGAAGACTCAGGGAAGTTCGCAGTCCATCTGCTATCGTATCCGGATTGACCGATGGGACCAGTCTCCCTGTTCTGAAGGAACGCAGCGCGTCGTCCGCTTTCCGCGGTTCGCCGCCGCAGACCGCGCATCGCCGGCAAAGGGCCTTCACCGCGATTGATGTTCCGCCGAGAAGGCCGCCGCCTCCCACGGGGGCGATCACGATGTCGAGATCGCCGCTGTCCTCGAGCAGTTCCATGGCGGCGGTACCCTGCCCCGCTATGACCCTCATGTCGTCGAACGGGTGAATCAATGTCGCTCCCGTTTCAGCGATGATAGACGCGAGCCCCTTCTCCCTCGCGTCGAGGGTCGGCTCGCAGAAGGTGATCCGTCCTCCGTACCCGCGGACGGCCGCGATCTTTACGGGCGGCGCGTTCGAAGGCATGACCACGTAGGCGGGAATCCCGCGCCCGTCCGCGGCGAGAGATAGCGCGGCCGCGTGGTTGCCGGAGGAATGGGTGGCCACGCCGTTTTTCGCCTCTTCCTCCGAAAGGGAGAGCACGGCGTTCATCGCTCCACGCGCCTTGAAAGCGCCGGCCTTCTGAAAATTCTCGCATTTGAAAAACAACGAGGCTCCGCTGATCCTGTCCATGGTACCGCATGTCAGGACCGGCGTGCGGTTGATCCAGGGACGGATCCTGTCGGAGGCTTCCTTTATATCGCCGAATCCTATCGGAAGGTCCATCGGTCCATCTCCCCGTCCCGCGGGCCGAAAAACACCCGGTCAGGTCCTTCCCGCGACCTGTCGCGCGCCGCGGGTCTGCTGTTTTGAGTATCGCTTTTCATTATATACCGGCGCAGTTCATCGCCGCCACACCAAAAGGGATTCATCCTCTTGCCTTGGGAACCCGATTGCAATATAATCTTCACGGTCGCCGGAAGCGTCCCGCGGCCTCGCTACGAAAACGATCCACATGAAAAGAGGTGCATTCAATGGAGAAACAGCCGCATCAGCAGCAGATACAGATACAGCTCGACGAAACCGCCGCGGAAGGTATCTATTCGAACTTCGTCCTTACGGGAAATACGCCCTCGGAGTTCATACTCGACTTCGCCCGCGTGCTCCCGGGTCTTCCCAAGGCGAAGGTCCTGTCGAGGATCGTCATGACCCCGCAATCGGCAAAGTCACTGCACGAAGTCCTCGGCCGCACCGTCGAACAGTATGAAAAGAATTTCGGGGAGATAAAGATCAAGGGCGGCAAGACCAATTCCACGATCGGATTCCAGGCGGGTTTTCCCGAGGACCAGCCTGAAAAAAGATAACGGACAATCACGTCGTCGGGCGGCCGACTTCATGGAACGGCGGCTGTTCGATCATCCCGTGGTGTCCCGGCGTCCCCCGGAGGCCTGGTTTTCCATCTCCTGTGAGCCCAGAAATATTGATCTGGGTGCCGCCTGACGGCGTCTTCGAGGGCCTTTACATGCGCGGCGGTCAGCCTGAGTATCTCCGCATCCTTCCCGGCCGTCCGGTCGGGCTCGATCGGAGGCAGAAAGACCGCTTCGTGCGTTTCGTCGCTCATCCTCACGATATGGCAGAAAACTATGGGCACGCCGGACCTTAGGGCAAACTGCGCGGCTCCGGGGAATGTAGACGCCGGCGTGCCGAAAAAATCGACGAATATCCCGTGGCTTCTCGCGTCCTGGTCGGAGAGAAGGGCGACAACCCGATTCTTTTTGAGCGAGGCGAATATCCCCCTCGCCGCGACTCCCCGCGGGATGATCCCGATGCCTGCCTTCGTTCTGAGATCGTTCATCAACCCGTCTACCAGCCGGTTCGACTGCTCTCCAACCAGAAAATCCGCGGGGATCCCCCGGGCGACAGCGGCCGCGCCAAGAAACTCCCAGCTGCCGAGGTGCCCGGTGACTATTATGGCTCCTCTTCCCGCGTCGAGCACGCCGTCGAGGTGATGTTTACCCTTCATGGATACGAGGCGGACGAGATCGTCGCGGCTCACGCGGCCGAGTGCCGCGAACTCGACCATCGACTTGGCGAAATTGACATATGAACGCCTGCCGATGGCCGTTCTCTCTCCGGGCGAATATATCCCGCCGAACGCCCTTTCCAGGTTCGACAGGGTGACCGCGCGTCTTATCCTCACGACGTCGAAGGCAATTATCCCCAGCAGGGCGGACATTTTCACGGAGAGCCTCAGCGGGAGCGCCGAAGGTAGCCACATCAGTATCCTGACGCCGAGAAGTTCGAGCCTGTGCCTGATTTTCTTCGATCCTTGCATTGTCACGCCTCCGGCCGATCGCGGCATGAGGCCCGCCGCATTTCATGCCGGCAACCGCATGAGGGCTCATGTCGGGTTATATGAACAACCTCGCGAGCAGGCTCATCTTTATTTCGATCGCGTCTTCCGGACAAAGCTCATGACAGCACATGCACTGTATGCACTTCGACTGGTCCACCTTCAACGCGTCCCCTTCGTTGAATATCGCCCGGACCGGGCAGCTATTCAGGCAGAATGCGCACCTGGTGCATTTTTCCCTGTCGATCTCCAGCTTCAGCCACACCAGCGGAGCTATCATCCTGGCGAGCGGCTTCGGTATGAGGCGTATTCCCCTGTTCGACGGAAGCAGGAATCCCTCCGGCTTCGAGCCCCGTCCATCGCCGACGATCGCAATTTCATCGAGTTTCGCCGTCCCCACGCCCCTTTCGCCGGCTATCCTCGTCGTGGCGATCCGGTCCCTGCCGAACCCGATCATGTCCGCGACGACGGCATCGACGGCGACCCCGTCGGCGCCGGCAAAAACCAGCCCCATCCGCCTTGGATTTCCGGAACTCGGACCGTTTCCCTCCATCGCGAGTATCCCGTCGACTATGGTAAGCGCGGGCGTGACCCTGCTGTAGAGTTCGACGAGCATTTCCGAAAATTCTTCCGGTTTCGGATAGCGTTTATGGAATTCCGCCTTCCTGAATCCCGGGACGACGCCGAACATATTCTTCACCGCGCAGGTGAGAAGTGTCAGTGTGTGTGTCTTCAATTTGGCGAGATTGATAATGACGTCCGCTTCGAGAACGCATCTGGCGACGTAAAGCCTGCAGCCGCCGGATTCGATCTTTTCGAGCCCGGAAGCCTCGAAATTCACCAGTTCAAGACCGGTTTTTTCAGCCATCGCGGCGATACCGGTATTGTTCCACACGCGCTGAATCCCCCGGATCGCCCCGCCGGGGCTGTCTCCGACAAAAGGATGAGCCCCCTGCGAACGCACCAGGCCGGCCACAGCCTCGATGAAATTCGGATGTGTCGTGATGGCTCTTGCCGGGTCCTTGGCCGAAAGGAGGTTCGGTTTCAGGAGCACTCTCTGTCCGCTTCGGACAAACGAGCCGATTCCTCCTAACGGTTCCAGCGCCAGGGAGATGGCACGCCCGAGCTCATCGACATCGTACGAACCGCATTCCGTGACGCTTACTATGGTTTTTCCACGACCCGATCCCGTATCTTTGCCCGTCAACATCAACCACTTTCTTTGATTCCATTACCCAACCCATCGGCCAGGGCGAACCTTCCGCCGCCACACGATTCCACAAGTCCCTTCATCTCCAGGGAAAGCAGAACCGGCAGGATGGAAGTGGCTGAAATATGGCATATTTGCACGAGTTCATCAACATGTTTCGGGTCGACTTCCAGCGCCGCGAAGACGCTCTTTTCGGCTTCGCCCATCGATCCTGCCGCGTCGCCGGCCGCATCAGCTCCTCTTTCCTGCCCGGAGACGGGCCATGACAGCGGCAACATTCCCGCGCGCGGCAATTCCGCCAGTATATCGCCGGTGTTTTCGACAAGGCACGCACCCTCCCTGATAAGCCGGTGCGGCCCCCTGCTGCCGGCGTGTTCGACCGGTCCCGGAACGGCGAAGACATCCCTCCCCTGTTCCGCAGCCCACCTCGCCGTACCCATCGCCCCGCTGTCGATATCCGCCTCCACGACCACGACCCCGAGCGACAACCCGCTGAGTATCCTGTTTCTCTGGGGGAAATTATGTCTCACCGGGGGAGTGCCCGGTGGGAATTCTGATACGATGCACCCTTTCCCGGAGATATCTATCGCCAGTGAGGCGTTTTCCGGCGGATAAGGAACGTCGACGCCGCATCCCAGAACCGCCGCCGTCTTCCCCCCGCCATCGATCGCCCCTTCGTGGGCCATGCCGTCGATCCCCCTCGCCATGCCGCTCACCACAAGATATCCGGCCGCGGCAAGTTCGCCGCCAATCCTCCTGGCCATCAGCAGGCCCCTTCTGCAGGCGTTTCTCGAACCCACGACACAGACTGCCGGCCCTTTCAGTACGGAAGGATCGCCTGAATAGAAAAGAAGGGGGGGCGGCAGCGGGATCTCCCTGAGAAGAGGGGGATAGATCGGGTCGTCGATACAGATTGCGCCGCAGCGCTTCTTCCCGATGAACGCGTGCTGCGCGTCGAGGGATTTCCTGTCCGGAGGATCGACCTTCCTGCCGATAAGCCTTTCCAGTTCACCGCGCCCGCCGGCGCTTCGAAGCATCGAGATTATGCGCCTCGCTTCTACGGATTTGCTCAGCCTCAGCCAGCTTCCGGCGCCGATCCCGTTTACTGAGAGTATCTCGATCCAGAAAAGAGCGAGCCCGGAACACATAACCCACCTCCACACTTCTTCCCGCCATGTTCCGACTGCAGGACGACAGATCCCCCGCACTCCCGGCCACCGGCATAGTCTACAACGTCCCGCCTTTAAGGTCAAAAAGGTTTTTGGAGTCGACCCAGTAAATATCGTTGTTTCTCGTGAAGAAAAAATACCTGCCGTCAGGACTGATCGCCGGGCCGTAATCGTACCCTTTGGAATTTATCTTTTCCCCCAGGTTACGAGCCTCGGACCAGGAGCCGTTTTCGTTCCTGAAGACAACGTACAAATCGCCGCTGCCGAATCCGTCCGGCCGCCCGGACGAGACAAAAATCAACCAACTGCCGTCGTGAGCGATAAGCGGATCGCCCTCGTCGAACTCGCTGCTCACCGGCGGGCCGACCAGCTCCGCGCCGCCGAACCTCCCGTTTTGGCACGTCGATTTATAAACGTCGCGCCCCCCGCAGCCGCCGTAGTACTCGGCGGCATAGTAGATGCTGCCATCGCCGGACATCGAGGGAAAAATCTCGTCAGTCGGCGTGTTCAAAGGGTACCCCGGGTTACGCGGCTCGGACCATCCGCCGTCCATCCGGTCCATCATCCATATGTCGTGCGGCCGACCGAGTCCTTCCCCCGGTCTTCTCGAGATGAAGAACATCATCCTCCCGTCGCGGGTGATAAAGGGATCGGCTTCGCTGCATGTACCCGAAAAGGGAGCCACCCCGGGGGCGTTCCAGCTTCCGTCATCGTTCTGCCGGACGATCATGATCCTGAATTTCTTATCGCCCCCTCTTCTGCTGAAATAGATTTCTTTTCCGTCCGGAGTGAAGGCCGCGTTCAGCTCGATCTTTTCCGTCGACACGACGCCCGCCGCGAAGACGACCGGGTCGGCGCCCGGCGGTTTCTGGCCGAGCCATGGATTGTCGTTGCCGCCCTTCTTGTTCGACTCCCTGCCGGAGTCCCCGCCGCCGCACGAATACGCGGTGACCAACGGGACAAATATCAGCAGAACAGACAGGAGTTCGGGAACGAATCGAGGCATCCGGAACTTTTCCTGTTTCAGCGTCAAATCGATCCTCCTGTTTAATCCATCGCCAGACAGCGTTCGACTTTCGCCTCTATGGTGAACTCGCGGCCGCCGCGTTCGAGCACCAGTGTCCGGACTTCGCCGGGTGCGCCCCTGAGCGCGTCCACGACCGTTCCCATCGTCGCTCCGTTCACGTTCAGATCGCCGATACGCAGAATCAGGTCCCCCTGTTCCACGCCCTCGACCAGCGGCTTTCCATTTTTCACGGCGATTCCCAACACTTCGTAACCGCCATCGGCCCTCGGCCGAAGCGTAAGAGCGACAAGATTCATTTCGTCCACATCCGGTTCGGCTTCCTTCTCGAAATATACCGCCTCGTTCGCGTAATCGATTTCGACCCTGAACGCCTTGAACGCGTTCGGGCCGAGGAAACCGGATACGGGGCGCGCCGACTTGACCGAGTAACGCTGCCCCAGGCTGTATCCATCCGGAAAAACGCCGGTCACCCCCACTATGCACACGCTCGTCAGGCGCAGAGACCCCCACATGATCTCGGGCAGGCGGAAGACCGGCAGCGTTTCCTCCATCGGCGGCCACCAGCCCCACATGTTGGCGCATCCGACCGTGCCGGTCAGGCGCGGGACGCCCGGATGACGTGCGCATACGCGCTCCATCACGTCCGCATCGGCGAAGGAAAATGAGGCGCCGTTGTCGAGCGCGAAACTCAGGCTGTCCTGATCGATCACCGCGTCTATCTGAACGATGCCGGTCCCTGGATGAACGCTCGCCGGAACGCGCGTGCCGCGCGGCTCGATACTCCCCGGTTCCGCGATCGTCAGCCGTTGTCCGCAGTAGTCGAAGACGACATGGTACTTCATGAGGACGGTGGAGGGCAGGTTGGCGTCGTTATGCATCGTGCTGAAAAGCCAGTACGGCTGAGTCATAACCATCGTTTTCACGCCCGTAAAATCGATCTGCATCCCGCCGATGCGAACACCCAATGGAGCGGGAATCTCGAAGGGTTGCGCCGACGCTTCCCCCGATCCGCCGCCGCCCCCGCCGGCAGGATCCCCGCCGGTCACCGGCGAATCCATACCAAGATCGCCAGCCAGCGCGGCGCTGATGAAAAACGCCGGGTTTCCTGTGTCGACCCAGAGGAGCGCCTTTCTCCAGCTTCCGTCCCCGCGCCGTATCTCGGCTTCCACGAGCATCCTGTTGTGATCGAGGGTAAAAGGAACCGTGACGCTTCGCCCCTTTTTCCCCTGGCAGGATGACGCCAGCAGCAAGATGCAAACGATGGCTGCGGACAATCGCGCGAATTTGCTTTTCACTTTTTCCTTCCCGGCGCCGTTTTCCCCGCCACTGAGCCGGCAGGCGTTTTACGATGCCACCATGTTTATGCAGCCGCCTTTCCCGTCACTTATCCCGGAGCCCATCCCCCCCTAAGGACATCCCCCACACTTGTTATCCGGTTCCGGTGCCACGACGGCTGTCGTAACTCCTTTCAGGTCGAAGGAAAAATATTCGAAAATCCACCTGGAGTCAAGCCGTTGAAGCGGCCGGTGCACGCAATTGGTTCCATATGGCATATGCCCGGCCGGCCATAGACGAAGTCGTTAATCCGTTATATAAATTCCAACCTCTTTACCGGCCCCGCCTTCCATATCGGTTGTCATTTTTCGACCGATTTCGTAAGATGGGCCGGTACCGGATGGGCGACATCTTTTTCATTACGGGAGGATACCCGATGTCTGAAAGAATGATCATGCAATTCATGGAAATGGTCCGTATCGACAGCGAATCCGGTTATGAAGCCGAAATGATCGATTACCTCTGCGGCGAGTTCCGGAAAGCGGGCGCCGAAGCCGTGAAGGACAGCTACGGGAACCTGGTCGCAAGATTCCCCGCGAAGGGATGCGCCGGCAAGGAAACGATCCTGCTCTCCTGCCACGCCGATACGGTCATGCCGGGGAAAGGGATCGAGCCGGTTCTCATAGACGGCGTGATAAGTTCAGCCGGAGAGACGATACTCGGAGCCGATGACAAGGCAGGCATCGCGGAGATGCTGGAAGCGCTGAGGATCGCCGGCGTGCGCCCGCCCGTGGAGGTCAGTATCAGCCGCCAGGAGGAAGTCGGCCTGCTGGGGGTAAAAAACCTCGATTACAGACTGATCACCGCGAAAAAAGGATTCCTTCTCGATAACGACACGCTGGACACCATCGTCATCGGCGGGCCTTCATATTTTGCCATCGATGTCAACATAAAGGGACGGGCGGCCCATGCAGGAATGGAACCGGAGAAGGGAAAAAACGCCATCCAGGCAGCCGCCTGTGCGATAGCCGCTCTGAAGCTGGGCCGGCTCGATCATGATACGACCGCCAACGTGGGAGTTATCAAGGGTGGAATGATCCGTAACGGCGTGCCGGACGCGGCAAGCTTCCTGGCCGAATGCAGAAGCCTCGATCATGACAAGGGACAGGCGCTGGCCGACGAGATGGCCGGCATAATCAGGACGGAGGCTCGGCGCAACGGGGCTTCCGTCGAGATCAAGGTGGACAATCTCTGCAGGGCGGTCGACATCCCCGCCGACTCCCCGACCGTCGAGATAGCGAAAAAGGCCCTGAAAACGGTGGGCATAGAGGCGAAAACGACATTCATCACAGGATTCACGGACGCCTCGATCTATAATAACCGGGGAATCGAGATGGCGGTCGTCGGCATAGGCGCCCGCCAGGAGCATTCGACCGAGGAACACATCCATGTCGCGGACATGGAAAAAGCGGTTAGGATGCTCGTCGAGATAATGAGGCTCTGCTCGCAGTGACGCCGGCGCTCATGTGCCGCCGTGCCGTTTCGCGACCCTGATGACCACTCCGGAGGCCTGCAGCTTGCCCTCCGTGCTGGCGGAGTTCCCCGAGAATTCCCTGTCGTCGAGGTAGATGTGAATGTAATACAGTCCTTCATCATTGAATGTCATCGGGATCTCGTACCTGTCGCCGTTTAAATATCCGCCGATCTCCCACGGCCAGATCGAAAGGCTTATATCCGGCGTGAAATCGTCATAACTCCCCATACGATTGATCCTGTCGGCTGTAAGAGGCTCGGGGAACGGATCGTGGTACGCCATAACGGCATATACATGATATTCCCGCGATAAGGGTCTGAACGATACCCTGCATTCCTCTCCGGGACTAATCCCGCCGCCCGCGCCGAAGAACTCGATATAACGGTCTATGTACTCTTCGTAGTATCTGAATTCCATCTTGATCGTGCAGTATCCAATCCCGATGTAGTTGTGGTGTTTATCGATGCAGTTCGACTTGTGCCCGTCGTAAGGAGGTTTTTCCGCCATGAATTTGTCGTACATCTCACGCATCATGACCGCCGCCCCCTCGGGCGAAGTGTCAAGACCGGCGGTCGTCGAAATCGCCGCCACGTTTTCAGACACGTGGTCGGTCCCGCCCGCGGAAGCGTACCTGTGCCAGGGTTTCTCGCCGTCCAGGTTCCAGTGCCCCACGTACTTCCCGGCCGCCGCCTCCCTGCTCATGCGGTTGGCGAGCCTCGAAGCGAGGATGTCCAGTTTCAAAGGCTGCGCACCGAACCGCGCCCTCGTTTCGTTGATGTAGCAAAGCTGGATCAGTTTGGCCTTGAGCACCGGGTCGGAATCCTTGTAATAAACAAGACGCTCATCGCTGTCATTGAGTTGCCTGTAATGCCTGAATATGTCTTCTGGAACCCGGCCCGGGATATCAGGGGCCTCCCCCCGGATCCTGCCGGTCATCGTCAGGAGAATCGTCGAAACGATTATTATTCGATTATTCGCGCGGCACCTTCCATTGCCGAAGGCATGGAACGGTTTTTCATCGCGGTTCATCAGCATCGTGATTGTCGCAGGCGGCATATTTAATTCGATCAACGTTTAATTCTGTGTTCGGCTCTCTGCTTGGTATCGATGGCCCGCACAAGAAAGATCCAAGTCGCCCATCCGAGAAACACCATGCCCAGCGAAAACAGCGAGTACGATATTTTCCACCCGACACCTCGGGTCATCGCGCTGAACTCCGACATGCCGCCGATGCTTGCGATGAGGTTGAGCGGGAGAAAAATGATGTTTATCAGGGTGAGGTTCTTCAGAAGAACGTTCACGTTGTTGTTGACAATCGTGCCCCGCGCGTCCATGAGCCCGGACAGAACGGTGGTGAATATCTGGGCCTGCTTGGCGCACTGGTAGTTGTCCAGGATGATGTCGTCGAGGAACTCCGTTTGTTCCTTGGAGAGCCCGAGTTTTTCCGCGGCGCCCCGCACCTTGGTCAGCGTGCTGCCGTTGGCTTCTATGGCGTTCAGGTAGTAGATCAGCGCTTCGCCCAGGGCGAACATCTGAAGCAGGTACCGATTCTCCATGGAAGTGCTGATCTTGGACTCCAGATCGACGGTGAGTTGCCTGATGGCCTTGAGGTGGTCCAGGTAGTGATGAACCGTATGCAGAAAAAATTTCAGCAGCACGTCGACCGTGGAGCTGACCCCTTGAAACTCCTTCGCCGAAAACGGAATGGCATTCTCGCTCATGATCACATGGAGCCTGTCCTGGCGGAAAAACAATCCCGCCGAGGTCACATCCAGCCGCAGGCGCTGGTCGACGGACAGATTCTTAGGCCGTTTCCAGATCACATAAACGCCATCGGGGTAAAACTGCACCCGCGAGATCTCGTCCGGATCGAGCGCCGACTCTATATCGTGAGGATCCAGTCTTAATGTTTCGATTATCTCCCGCTTCTCCTCGTCGAGTGGCGCCACGTAGGCGAACACGCTGGCCCGCTCGCCCGCGGACGGCGTAATCGAGCCGTCTCTGAGTTCAAAGATGGTTTTCATCCGCTTTCCCCCTGGTACATCGACTGAATTCCCCCGATTCGGCTGCGGGTGTTGATGCGGCGGGCCCCGCTCCCGCAGCGATCATTTCATTGAAGAACCGGCAATTGCGACAATGGTAAGACAGCTGATCCCATTAATCAAACATCAAGTTATAACAATCTTAAAAAATTTCCTCTCCGGCCTTTCCCTGAAAACGCCCGGTTGGGGATAAACTTATAAACGCGATGCCCGGCGCTCCGTCCGTCCACGCTGCCCTTGAAGCCCACATGGAACCTCTCCTCCAGATATCTCCTTGAAATTCGTCACGGTAACGGATATCATGCCTTAAAATGGAACGGGAATAGCCGTAATCACCGTTCCGTGGATCGAAAGCGCCTTTGTGTTTCAAAACGCCGACACGGCAGCCCTCGCATTGACCTGCAGGGAGTGGCTCGCAAAAGAAAATTTCCAGGCACGGGAGGACGCAGTGGATGTATTAGAACAGGGAATCGGGGAGTTGTTTACCGATCCCGATCCCGACAAGGCGAGGCGGTTTTTCCATGACAAGTCGCGGAAGATGGAAAAAAAGCTGATGCCCCTCGGAGAAGCGATAGAGAAGTTCGTCAAGGACGGCGAGTATTTTGCGATTGGCGGTTTCGGGGCGAACAGGGCGCCGATCGCCGCCTGCCACGAGATAGTTCGCCAGGGAAGAAAGAATATGGGCTTTGCGGGGCATACCTCCACCCACGATTTCCAGATCCTGGCCGCCGGAGAGGTCTTCGACAGATGCGACGCGGCCTACATAATCGGCCTTGAAGCGAGGGGACTTTCGCCCGTCGCGCGAAGATACATGCAAAGCGGCAGGGTCAGGGTCACCGAATGGAGCAATTACAGCCTGGCGGCAAGGCTGAAGGCCGCCGCGATGGGTGTCCCGTTCGTTCCGACAAGAACCATAGCGGGAACGGACACCTTCAGGCACAGCGCCTGCAAGATCGTCGATTGCCCCTTTACGGGCGTGAAGGTCGTCCTTCAGCCGGCGCTTTATCCGGACGTTTCCGTCATTCATGTCCATGAGGCCGACATTTACGGCAATTGCCGGATTAAAGGCATCATGATCGCCGACGACGACCTGGCGAGGGCAAGCAAAAAGCTGATTATCACATGCGAGAAACTGGTTCACAACGATGAAATCAGACGCGATCCAACATCGACCAGAATACCCTTCTGGCTGGTCGACGCGGTATGCGAAGTCCCCTTCGGCGCGTATCCCGGCAACATGGCGTACGAGTATTTCTCCGACGAACCGCATCTGAAGGAATGGTTGCAGGCCGAGGAGGATCCGGAAACATTCGGAGGTTTCATGCAGAAGTACATATACGGCTGCAAGGACCATTATGAGTACATCGGACTCAACGGCGGTCTTCACAAGATGATAGAGCTGCGCAGGAAAGAGCTCATGATTCACAAAGAGGTGGCCAATGGCTGATTACAACACCATGGAACTGATGATATGCGTGGCCTCCCGCGAACTCGAAGACGGCGCGACGGCGGGTGTAGGCACAGGCGCGCCCTGCGCGACCGCGATGCTCGCCCAGAAAACGCATTCTCCCAATCTTATAATCATGTTCGAAGCGGGCGGCGTGAGCCCGATTCTGCCGGAGATGCCCATTTCGGTGGGTGATTCGCGCACGTTCCATCAGGCGATCATGGCAACCGGCATGTCGGAGATAATGGAGACGTGCTGCAGGGGTTTTGTCGATTACACATTTCTGGGTGGAGCGCAGATCGACATGTACGGAAATCTCAATTCGACCATGATCGGAGGCGATTATCAGAAACCGAAGGTAAGGCTGCCCGGGTCGGGCGGCGCCAACGACTTCGCATCGTTCTGCTGGAAGACGATGGTCATGACGGTGCAGGACGCGAGACGTTTCGTCGAAAAGGTCGATTTCCTGACCACTCCGGGCTGGATCGACGGTGGAAATTCCAGATACGAGGCGGGCCTGCCTCTCGGGACCGGACCCTACAAGATCATCACAAACATGGCCGTGATGGATTTCGAACCCGAGAGCAGGCGCATGAGGATCATATCGATAAGCCCCGGGTATTCCATCAAGGATATACGGGATAATTGCGGGTTCGAGCTGTTACAAGCCACGAAGATCAAAGAGACAAAAGCGCCGACGGCCCACGAACTTGCCGTCCTGCGCGAAGAGGTCGATCCATACCGGTATATAATCGGAAGATGAGCCGGGGTGTTTCGATTCCCCCGCGCCGATCCGGATTATGCCTGAATGCGGAGCGATGACCGCCGCATAAAGTGCAGTCCATCATCCCAAAGGCGTTCACATGTACGCTCCCCTGCACGGATTCGTTCAAAGACTGAAACACGGCGAAAGTGTGGTAATCGCCGGATTGGGGGACTCGCTCACCGAAGGATGGATGGTGTCTAGCGGTTTTTTTGACCGTTTCGTCGCCATGCTCGCGCAGAAGTACCCGGAAGCGCGCATCTCGGGAATCA
>JBFYZH010000132.1:0-32579 GCA_041309605.1 Candidatus Krumholzibacteriota bacterium | reverse complement strand
AATATAGCAAATCGAATGAGTGCTCGATTTTAAATTTACCAAGAAATATTCCCACTAAAGAGCATATCACTACCATTAATATAACAAATATTACTCTTGACCATTGATCATTAACAGCTGCTAACAAACCTTCTCCCACCCAACCTATAACGGGTAAATTAAAAAATAATATTAGCTGTTCTTCACTTAGTATCTTCAGTTGGAATGAAAAAATAGGAATGTAAAATATAATAATAATTAGTGGAGATATTATATTGTTTCTTTTTAACGATTTCCCAAAATAAAGATAAATAAGTACCATAACGATTTTCATAAAAATAAAATATGAAAGTAAAATAATAAATGAAATTATCCCGTAATAAATGTTTTCATAAAAGAAAGTGATCGATGTAATCATCAAAAACAAGCAATATAGCACGGATATAAAATTGAATAATGATCCGACTAACAAATGACTAAAAAGAAATATTGGGGATAAGGGCAAAATGGACAAACTGTATAATTGAATCGCAGAACCGATCGAATGTCTCCCGGCGAGATATGCGATTTCAAACATGAAGAAAAAACACAACAAAGAACCAATATAAATACGAAGATTCAAATCATTAGTATCTTTGATAATCATAATTGAAAAAGAAAATGATAAAATACTTATTATAATCGATGCAAATACTATCAGGATAAGTGCAAATATTTTATTGCGCTTTGGCACACGAGATATAAGGATGTTGTTTGTTTTTGCCGCTACAACAAGCCTATAAAGGTAAGGTAAATCATGTTGCTTCATGGTAGAAACCAATAAATAGTATTTTATTTGTGACTTAAAATTCTTACAAATTTACAATTCTTTGTCAAGTGAACCTTTTTTCAGTGTCATGGGAAGGTGAAAAGCACTCCTTGGGCCGTATATATTATTCTATTTTCACTCCGAGGTTCATTAATCCGTTTCCCGAAGTGTATTCGATTGATTGGTGAGGGGACATTCTTTGCGTTATTTACAGCACTATTGACTCGGCGCTTCCATTGTTGAGCTCTTATTATACCGCTATTAATCCCAATGGGATCAACACCCTTATGAATTCCACCCGGGTATCCAGATCCATCCTTAAATATTCTTACCGAATTATTATCTTTGGAGTCCCCAGAACTTTTGTCTTCTTATCTATAGCCCTTGGGAGTCTCCACACAAGTGATCTCCTTTTCTCCGGTTGGTGATTTCTTTATCAAAATTACTTTACCAGAGGAAGGCGGCAGCCCTGTTGAAACATAACGGCAACAAAGCGGCGATTGCCCGCGAGCTCGACATCGGCAGAACGACATTGTATCGCAAGCTTCAGGAACTTAAGATCGGTTGAGCCGATCGACGGAACAGATATTCCCGATTCAATTCAAACTACCCTTATTCAGGCAAATCCAATAATCGATCCTTTATCTTTTTTCCTTTTTTACTTCCTCGCCTTCTCTTCGGCAGCTCCGAGGGGAAACCCTCTATCCACAGGAAGGGCGGTCGGGCCTCCTTCTATTTCGTACCGAAGATATTCTCGCAGAATTTCCCGATCGTTTCGTAGTCCGCGTCGCTTCTCACCGCGTTCGAGCAGGGGAGCGTATTGTTATCCGTCAATCCCTGCAACAAGACCCGGCAGCGACACGAACCCGACGGACAAATCGCGATAATTGCGCTTATAACTTCTCTTCACATCGTTTGCCACGACGTAGTTTTGTCCGTTCCCGTATTGCCTTCTGAATGCGTGGAGGTTGACGGGATCGAAGTCGTCAGCCGACCATTTGCATTCGATGGCGATCGGTGCCCTGCCCTTCCCGGCAAGCACGAAATCCACTTCATGCCCGCGCTTGTCGCGCCAATAATTGATCTTCCGGGTCTGGAGAGAAGCCTGGATCTCGTTCAGGACAAAATGTTCCCATAGAATGCCATACTCCCGGGCGGACAAATCGTCCCAGCCGTTGTGGTAACAGATGAATCCCGTATCGAAGCCGTAGACTTTCGGGGCCGACACAATCTCGGTCGGGCGATGGCTGCTGAACGGCTTGATCACGTGGGCTATGAAAGTCGCATCGAGGACCGCGAGGTAATTTGCGATGGTCGTCCTGGAAACCTCGCAGGGCCTTGCAAAACGGGTGGCTTCGAATATTCCTCCACTTTGCGCAAGCAGAAGTTCCGCGAATCTCTGAAACGAACTTCGGCTCTGCAACCGGAATAGTTCCTGAATGTCTTTGGCCCAACAGGCGTCCATCCATTCCTGAAAATCGCCGTCGTGCGGTTTCTTCGAAAGAAAGAATGGAGGAAGCCCTCCGCGAAGCAGGCGATGATGCAGATCCGTCTTCTTGAAATCCGCCATATCGACGACTGCCAGAGGAGTCAGCCAAAGGTCCCGTTTTCTCCCGCTGAGGGTATCTCTGAATTTTGCCGACGCCCCGAGAGTGGAAGAGCCTGTCGCCAACACCCTGCAACCGGGAAAGTGGTCGGCGGCGATCTTGAGCAGCTCGGCCGGATTCTGCAGCCTGTGGATCTCATCCAGGACTATCCGGCGATCGCCCAGGCCTTCCAGGAAACCTTCAGGATCATCCATCGACCTTCGGGTCCTGGGAAGTTCACAGTCAAAATATTCGATATCAGGGAGAGATCGGCAAAGGAATGTCTTGCCCACCCTTCTGACCCCGGAGAGCCAGACTACATTCTTTTCGAGCCAGGCTTCCTCTATCCGTTTCTTCCACCATTTTCTGTGTACCATATGCAACCACGATTGCATATAGTGTCACTATTTGCAAGTGTAATTTCGTGCGGAAAATTATAATTATTGCAGGCGGGCGCCAGCGGAATCACAGGACTCGATTATTCAGAGGGGGAAGGTCGCCGTCACTGCGCATATAACAATTTAATGGCGCCCCAGCTAAATGACTCGGTTCCAACAATACATTCCGGAGAGTCCAGAGGGATGTTGAAAAATATATTGCTGTGAACAATGAACGAATCGGGAGAAGCCGGCCCTTCAGGATCACAATGATAATACCCCAAAAGTCCTGACAAGGCTTCAGAATGAATATTTGTCGAAGATGGATCAGTATTGTTCACATTAACAGTATACAGGAAGATCCATGTCCAATCATATTGACAATCAATGAATTCAACACCCCATCCCATATATTCATCTCCAACAATATCCAATATCTCTTCAGTATTTTGAAAATATTTAAATGGTGTAGTATTATCAGGAAATCCAACATTAAACACTGCCATCCTCATTCCCCTCGCGCCAGGAAGACACCAACGCCATACCGCCCCCCCCTCCCAAATAGCAATTCACTGATCGCTCATAATCCACATAGACGCCAATATATCCATGTTCAGGATCCTGTTCTTGCGAATAGGCAGTAACACTAACAATCAGCCCGAGCAGGACAACAACAGACAATATTGAAAGCCTTATCATCAGTCCTCCCTTTCTTGATATGTAGAAACTATATCCCGATGGTCCAACCAATCCCACTTTCAGTGTATCATAAATAATAATTAAAATATAATTCACTATCAGCATCAGCTAACATATTAAATCACTATTTACGCAGTACATCACTCCAACTCATTCCGGAGAATTATGCTTCCGGTGCCGGCGGTCCGTATCCCAGGGAGCTGTGCTTCCCGACCAAAATACGATGCGTCGTAGAATAGTCTTGACTATTATACGATGTGTGCGATAATGGTCGTATATGAAAACGCGAAAACGAATATACGACTCCATGCTCGCCGAGCACCTTGCCGGCCAGCGCCAGATGGTGTTCGTTTCCGGCCCCCGGCAGGTGGGTAAAACCACGTCGTGCCGGAATCATGCGGGCTTTTACGTAAATTGGGACAATATCGACCATCGTGAACAGATGCTGTCCGGTCCCGCAAGACTTATCGAATCCCTGGGTCTGAACCGGTTGACGGGCGACGTTCCTTCGATCCTTTTCGACGAGCTGCACAAGTATCCGAAATGGAAACAATTTCTCAAGGGGTTCTATGACACATACTCCGGCCGGCTGAGCATCCTTGTCACCGGCAGCAGCCGCATGGATGTTTTTCGCCGCGGCGGCGACAGTCTGATGGGCAGGTACTTTCTCTATCGAATGCATCCCTTCTCCACGGCGGAAACCCTGACCGTCGGGCTGCCGGATGCGAAGAAAATCGTGAGGCCGCCCGGAAAGGTGAAGGATTCTGATTTCGACGCTCTATGGCGACACGGAGGCTATCCGGAACCATTTCTCAAAAGGGACATCCGTTTCAGCCGGCGCTGGCAGGCCCTCCGCATGGAACAACTGGTCAGGGAAGACATCCGCGACCTGACGCAGATCCAGCAGATCGATCAGATGGAGATGCTGCTGAAGCTTTTGGCCGAACGATCCGGCCACCGGCTTGTCTTCGGGAATCTTGCAAGGGATGTCCGGGTGTCCATCGACACAGTGCGCCGGTGGGTGGAACTGCTTCGAAGCATGCATGTCGGTTTTTTGGTAAAACCCTGGTACACAAACGTTTCCCGCTCGCTCCGGAAGGAGCCCAAATGGCTGCTCCGGGACTGGGCTTCCATCGAAGACATCGGGGACAGGGCCGAGACATTCATCGGGTGCCATCTGCTGAAGGCGGTGGAGTGCTGGAGCGATCTCGGGCTTGGCAGGTTCGAGCTCGGTTATCTCCGGGACAAGGAAAAGCGCGAAGTCGATTTCCTGGTGATCCGGGACGGCAGGCCCTGGTTTCTCGCGGAGGTCAAGCATGGAGACGAATCGCTGAGCGGTAACCTCAAATATTTTCAGGATCAGATCAAAGCCCCTTACGCGTTCCAGGTCGTCATCGACGCAGAGTATGTCGAAGCGGATTGCTTTGCTCGACCGCGCGGTCCGGTTGTCGTGCCTGCCAGAACATTCCTTTCCCAGCTCGTATAATCAGAATGCGAAATTTTGTATTCGCGGACAATTTATTCCAGTGCTAGATTTAATCGATCGCGCCGCGCGGATACAATGGGCGGGCCCCGTCGCCGTGTCCGCGCAGGTCCCTGCGACTGCGGAGCAGCGGCGCTTGTCCGCGCCGATCCTGGTTACGGCGGCGCGGCGGCGCCTCGAACCTTCAAGGAGTTTGCATATGTCCAAATTAAGGACGTCTATAATTATCTACCTGGCGATCATCGCCTTCGCTTCGGCCTCCCACGCCGCCGGTTTCCGGAACACCCTGGAACCGGGACCGTATACGCCGGGGTTCAGGATGATCACGATGGCGGACTCCTCCCGCACCTTCCTCACCAGCGGCGGCGGCCCGGAAATCCCGCGCCCCGTGCGGCTCTATCTCTGGTATCCGGCGGAACGTTCCTCGCGGCCGGCCATGGAATTCGGGACCTATCTCCGCCTTGCGACCGAAGAGGGAGGCCTGCCTGTTCCTTTAAAAAAAGGATTATCGGAGGAAAGCCTCAAGGCGCTGGAGGCGGAACATACATCCGCCGTCGCCGAAGCCGCGCCCTCAGAGGGAAGGTTTCCGCTGCTGATCATGGGGCAGGGGCTCTATTACGAGTCGCCCCTTTCTCATTTCATCCTGTGCGAGTTCCTGGCGAGCCACGGGTACGTGGTAGCGACGTCCCCGCTGGTCGGCACGCTGTATCGTCTCGTGAACATCAACGTCGAGGATCTGGAGACGCAGGTGCGCGACATGGAATTCGTCCTCGCCGCCGCGAAAGAACTGCCATTCGTGAATGCGGGGCAGACGGGTGTCATCGGGTACGACCTCGGAGGCATCGCCGGGCTTGTTCTCTCCATGCGGCGGCCCGAAGTGAGGGCATTCTTAAGTTTCGACGCCGGCATTCTGACGCCGCACTGGTCCGGGCTTCCGAACAGTCACCCATCGTTCAGGGAAAACCGTTTCGTCATTCCCTGGATGCATATGACCCAGGCCTGGTTCTTCGATACGATCGGCCAGGATTCCACGACATCGACCCTGGCGGATAAAAAGAAATTCGGCGATACGTATCTCGTGCCCGTTCCCACGACCAACCACGGCCAGTTTTCTTCCTATGCAATGATGGGGATCGGGGATGCGGTGCCCGGTTACTGGGGTCCCGTCGCGGGTGATGTCCGGACGATCCACGAGGCGATTTGCGGGCTCTCGCTGGATTTTCTGAACGCTTATCTCAAGCAGGACGGGGCGGCCATTGCAAGGATCCGCGGGGAGGGCGGGGGCGCCGGTAACGGACTCCCCCCGGGGGGCGGAGGCAGCGGCGCCGCCGACGCCGGACTCAAGGTCGAATTCAGAGCGGGGCACCCCGCGCCTCCCTCGGAGGCCGAGCTCGTCACTTTCATCATCGAGAAGGGGACGCGCGAAGCCATTCCACTCATCGACAGCGTGCGGGCGGCTCATCCGGACGGCATACTGCTGAGCGAAGGCGTCCTGAACTGGCTGGGGTATCATTTCCTGCTCTGGTGGGGACGGGAGAACGAAGCGATCGAGGTATTCGAGCTCAACGTGTCCCTTTTCCCCGGCTCGTCCAATGCCCGCGACAGCCTGGGCGAAGCGTACATGTTCATCGGCGAGACGGAGAAAGGCATAGCCAGCTACCGGAAGGCGCTCGAGCTCGATCCGAACAACCGGGCGGCCGCGGAAATCATAAGACAGCACGAGGAAGGCAAAAACGAGTAGCCGCCGGCGAGGCCGGGCCCGTTCTAAGGGTGGGAATTCGTCATATTCCCCGTTCCGCTCTTACTCGATCGTGAGGAACCTCACCTCCGAGAGCGCCTTGACAGCCCGGTCCGAGAAGAAGTCCATCGGCGGGTAGATGGAGAAACGCCCCCCCGGCTCCTCACCCCTGTCTATCAACAGGAACTCGCAATTGTCGCTCCTGTTGAAGAGCTCGCTGCAGGAGATCGCGACCCGGTACCCGTCCGTCGCGACGGCTATGAGGAATCCCTCGCGCAGGGTGCGCCGGTCCAGGGGCACCATCCCTGCGAGGACCGACCGAAGCTGGGCTCCCTCGAAATCCTTCGTCCCGTGGAATCCCTTGCCTCGCCCATAGAATACGGTCCGGTAGCTCGAATGCGTCGTCCCAGGCGCGATCTGGGTTATCAGGGCCTTATCCTCGTCGCCGACCCGTACGTTGAATCCCTCGGCACGGATCGGCCCCTCACCTTTTCGGGTCGGGACGCCTATCGATCGGGAGACGATCCGCACCGTCGACGGTTCTTCTATGGAACGCTCGGCGAGGAGGTCGTCCCCGAAAACAAGTCGCGTTGCCGGGGGAAGCGGCCAGCGTTCCTTGGTAACCGACGGAATGATGGGCGCCGTCTTCACCGCGATGATGATCCGGTGCGGCATGACAGGATAGAAGATCTCCCCCCAGGAGATGACGACCCGCTCGCCCTTTGCGTTCTCGACGATCACGATGAGGTCGATCGCGCGGTCGAACTCGGCGGGAGCCGCTTTCTCGGGAACGACGGTTCGCAGCAAGTCGAACAGCGAATAGCCGTCATAGCGATAGGCCCCGACGAACCTCGTCGCATCGCCTTCGAGCTGAGCCTCCCGCCGGATGACGGTCCGCAGCGTCAGGCTCGAGAGATCGACGACACCCGTGCCCGCCGTCTCCCCCGCTATCGTTATCGTCCGGGGACCGGGAAGATCGGTCAGCGCGAGGTCGTCGTAGAAATCATTGTTGCGGCCGAGGGTGTCCGGTTGGGCCGCAACGGGAACGGTGAAAGCCGCCGTGGCGGCCGCAAAAGCGAAAAAAGCCATGATCGAAGCGAATCGTTTCATCTACATCCTCCAATCGAATCCGGCCGAGAGCTGCCGCCCCGGCGCGGGGTATCCGAGCTCCTCCTCGTAGTCCGCATCGGTAACATTGAAGACATCGAATCGCAGGGACAGCCGCGCCCCCACCGCCTGGCTGATGCTGATGCTGTGATATCGATATGCGTCGAGCATCCGGTCCGGCACGTATGTGGTCCGCTCGTCGAGCGCCGAGAAATCGTATCGCAACTCCGTCCCGAACGGCGCCGTCAGGGTCGCGGCGAGGCTCAGCCGATGCGGAGCGAGCTCCTCGACGACCTCGGGGGTCGATGCGTCCAGGTCTATCCAGACATATCCCGCCTCGAAGACGAGCCGTTCCGACCAACCGGCGCGAATCGTCGCCTCCATCCCGGTCAGCACGGACTCGAGTATGTTGCGGAACTGTTGAGAATTGTTCGGCCGGTATATCAGATTGTCGAGTTCGCTGCGAAACCACGCGACCTCGACGGCGAGATGCCGTTCCCCCTTTCCGAGAAACCACCGCTCGAGACCGGCTTCGAACTTGTCGGCCGTTTCGGGGAGGAGCTCCGGATTCCCCGAGGTCTCGCTGTAGAGGGTGTGCAGGGTCGGATACCGGACCGCCCTCGAGTATGCCCCCCGCGCCTCGACTGCCAGCGGGAGGGTGCAGCGCAGCGCCAGCGTAGGGCAGACATCGGAGAGCACCGGAGCATCCTGTTCCGCCGCGTAGATCAATCCCTGGACTCCCGCGGTGACCGTCGCCGCGGCAACCGGAGTGTACCGATCCTCGATGAAGATCGACCCGATTTGGATGGAGTGGCTGACCCACGGCTCGTCGAGGTCCGGTTTCTTGTCCATCGCGTCGCGTTTGTATGCGAGCCCGGCATGGAGATCGTGCCGCTCTCCACAGGACCCTTCGAGGCTCATCGACCCGCCCGCCGTGAGGTTCTCGAGCTTCGAATCGAACTCGATCGCGTCGCCGCTCATCGAGGGATCGAGGTAATCAATGAGGCGGTCTTCCTGCGCATCCGCATAGAGCACGGTGGTGAGCTCGAACCCGCCGACGATGACGCGCTCGTTGTTGATCGACGCGCCATAGCGGATCCACTCGGGGAATCGGCGCCACATCGGGCCGTCCCATGAGTATACCGTAGGCGGGATCTCACGGCGGGACCAGTTGTATCCGAGTGTCACGGTGTAACGGTCCGCGACGCTGCGCTCGTACCCCATCTTGAGCGAGCCTCCGGCCTTGTGGTACCCGCTGTTCGTGCGACGTCCGCCGTCCTCTATCGAGGTCGGTTCGAAATCATCGCTCAGGGCGAAACCGTCCCGGTACTGCTCGTACCCGCTGAGCCTCCAGCTCAGCGCCCCCCGCCGGTTGCCGGTCCCGAGGTTGAGGAGCCGCAGTCCATCGCTCCCGAACCGGGCGCCGAACTCGGTCCCGGGTGCATCGAGACCGCTCCGGGTGATCACATTGACGACCCCTCCCATGCCGTTCGGCCCATACGCCGAGGATGCGGGTCCCTTGATCACCTGAACGGCGGCTATGTCTGTCGAGGGTATCATCGAGAGGTCCGTCTTGCCGTAATACCCCGTGTTCACCGGCCTCCCGTCGACGAGGACGAGCACCGAGTGGGACGGCATCCCGCGGATCCTCGTCTCGGTCTCGGCCTTGGCCCCCGAGGTGATCGAGAGGGCCGGCTCGAGGCGGAGCGTATGAGCAACGTCACCGCCGCCGCGGGCGGCCACCTCGCCGGCGCGCAGTTCGGTGACCATCGAGAGTTCGCGTGGACGTTTGCCGTAGACGACGATCTCCTCGAGCCGGTAGATCACGCTGAACGAGTCGGCGGGAACGGCCGGGATCGAAGCGAGCGTGTCGGCGGCGGCGAGGGTATCAACGGCCGCCGGGGCGGGAACCGCTCCGATCGCACCCGCCGCCGAGAGATCCAAGGCGGCCCCTATCAGTATCAGTGTCGCTTGGTTCATTCGACCTCGATCTGACGGAGCACTCTCAATCTATATCGCCCCGTGTTGAGATCCGGATCGGTGAAGATTGTCTTTTCCGTCTCGAGGAGCCAGTATCCCGTCTGCAGCTCTTCCCACGTCATCGGATCGATCGTTCCGTATCCGTCGAGCGCCGTGATGTTGTAACTGTGCGACGCGGGATCGGCGATGAGCTCCGATACGAAATCGGAGAGCCTCACGGCGTCCTCGGTGACGGCCTCGAAGTTCTCGACCTGCACGACGGGCATGTCGGCGAGTTCGTAGAATGCGGACGTGTCGGCGGCGATGACGTCGAACTTGCGGAGCACGTGGATATATCTCGTCTCCTTCACGTTGTACGCGCCCGGCAGGTCGATCGCTTCGTCGGGGAACATGACCCTGCGCGTGGATTTTAGTATGTAACCGAGGGGCATCTGGTCCCACGTGTTATCGGGATACCCCTTCTTCGATGCCGAGAATCCGTCATCTCCGACGATCCGGTATGCGTAGAGGAAACGAGCATCGTGCTGGTTATCGTCCTTGTCGACATACATATGGACGATCGATGTGTCGACGAACTCGTCGAGGCGAACCGCCTCCTCCCCATCGACATCTATCGAGGGCAGATCGTTGAGGTATACTTGTGTCGAATCTCCCTCGAAGTGAACCCGGATCCACTCCCCGACCTCCTCGGGAGGGCTCGTCGCGTCGTCGCTGCAGGCGGGAAGGACGGCGAGCGCCAGAGCGATAAGGACGGCGGCCGCGATGGACGGGGTTCGACCCGGGGGGGAGAAGCGGGCGGGAACGAAGAACATGGACACTCTCCTTTCCAAGCACGGGAGGCCTGACCGTTTCCAGTGGGGCCCTATCGGTCCCTCCCCATGGGTCTTGCGCCGTTAGGGGCGGGGACTCGGAGAATAGCCATGGCGCGAGCCAGGGCCGGCGAATTTTAGGAAGCAAATGTAACAGTATCCGGCACGACGGTCAAGAAGGAATACGTGACGAATGGACAGCGAACCGGTTGATAACCGCCGATTTACTTCCTTGACTATTATGTCTTGTTACTATATAATTTGCCGCAAAACCCAATAGTCGGTTGGGTCTTCTCCGAGTCCCGCTCCCTAAGGGCGCATGCCTACGGGACAGGACCGATAGGGTCGTGTTGGAAACGCCGCGGCCTCCCGTGCTTGGAAAGGAGAGCGATCAAGAATGCCCTTTACCCCAGTCTAGCTGCGCCGTTCATCAACCAGGCCCGCAAGTTCAGCCGGCCCCTGCTTCATTGCCGGGGTCAGGCGTGTTTTAACCGGATGGAGGTGTTCATTTATGACTATGAGATACAAACGCAGAGTGGCCCTGTTCGTCCTCGCTACGATTCTCCTGTGTTCCCAGGTTCTGGCCGACACCGTGACCTGCCCGGCAGTCAACGATGTGTATATCGACCAGGGCAAACCTAACGATAATCAGGGCGGCCGCACCCGGGTCCTGGTCTCGTGGCACGCCACTTACCTGGCGTCCCGGGGCCTGTGGCGGTTCGACATTCCCGCGGAGCTCGAGGGTTCGATGATCACGAGCGCGGTCATGTTCGTCTCGCGCAACTCGACCTCCGGCAGCGGCGTCGCGATCGACGTGGACGTGTTCGCTCTCAACGCGGCGTTCAACGAGAGCACCGACACATGGAACACGCTCGGCGGAGGCAACTACGACGGCAGCGTCGTATCCAGCGGGACTCTGCCCGCATGGGCGAGCGCCCCGCCCTGCACCGCCTCGATCGATCTGACCGCGCTTCTGCAGGGCAATCTGGGCAAGGTGCGCGACTACGGCATCCTCATGATGGTCCAGGGCGAGGGGAGCGGCGTGAACCGCAACCAGAGCTTCGCCAGCAAGGAAGATGTTCTGCCGTCGACGGGCGCGTACCTGGTGATCACAACGAACGTCGTGGCGACCGAGAACTCATCCTGGTCCGCTGTCAAGGCTATGTACCGTTAAACATGATCACGGCGCCGGCACGAGACCGCTCGTGCCGGCGCACGTCTTGTGCCGGGCCGACCAGGCGCGGGCCGCGGGGGTCGCCGGGATCGGACTCGTCAAGGGAGAATGAGATGACAAGGCTGGTTATCGCTGTTTTCGCCGCGGTTTTTTTCCTGGCCGCGCCGGCCCGGGCCGAGATCGTGACCTGTCCGGCAGTCAACGATGTGTTTATCGACCATGGCGTGCCCGACGAGAATGAGGGCGGCCGCACCCGGATCCTGGTGTCGTGGCACGCAACCCACCTGGCGGCCCGGGGCCTGTGGCGGTTCGACATTCCGGCGGAGCTCGAGGGTTCGCAGATCACGAGCGCGGTCATGGTCGTCTCGCGCAACTCGACCTCGGGCGCCGGCGGCGCAATCGACGTCGACGTGTTCGCACTGAACGCTGCGTTCAACGAGAGCACCGACACGTGGAACACGCTCGGCGGAGGCAACTACGACGGCAGCGTCGTGTCCAGCGGGACCCTGCCCGCCTGGGCGAGCGCCCCTCCCTGCACCGCCTCGATCGATCTGACCGCGCTTCTGCAGGGCAATCTGGACAAGGTGCGTACCTACGGCATCCTCATGATGGTCCAGGGCGAGGGGAGCGGCGCGAACCGCTTCCAGAATTTCTCAAGCAAGGAAGAGGTGCCCCCGTCGACGGGCGCATACCTGGAGATCGATTATACGACGACGACGGGCAGCACGCCCAAGACGCCCTTGTCCGATCTGCTGCAGAATCACCCGAATCCATTCAACCCGCATACCACTATCGAATATGGCCTGGCCGAAGACGCAAGGATCTCAATCGACGTATACAGCGTATCCGGCAAGCTAATACGGAGACTTCTGGATGAATGGAAGAGCGCCGGTTTCCATCGAATCCAGTGGGATGGCAAGGATCAGGAGGGTCAAACGGCATCTTCCGGGATCTATTTCTGCTCTTTGAGGACCGGTGATATTACCAAGACCAGGAAAATGGTGCTCCTTCGGTGATACGGATTCGGCTGTGTCAACCTGGCCGTGAGGCTTGCCCGTACGCTCCGCCAGCTCTTCCAGCATTTCGCCGTCGATCCTTTCGACATGTTGAAGGCGAAGCTCGCGCAGGTAAGAATCCTTATAATCCCAATATCCTTAGCGGAGTCTCCCGCTCACTAGAATCCCATCTCCGCCGACAGCACCGCGTAGTGGAGCCACGCGAAGGTGTACACTTCGTCGACGTCGGCGCCCCCTTCAACCGTGCGATACCCCGCCGAGAAACGCCAACGTTCGCCGGCGGCATACTGGAGCTTGATGGCGACGTCTTCCGCGCGCCCGGGCCCGCCCGCGATCGCGTCGAGATCGAGCACGAAGAACAGCCCTTCCCGGAGACGGACCGACCCCGCAAAATGAAGGAGCGGGACGAATCCGATGTCCGTTTTTCGCGCCGTCGCTCCATCCTGATCGAGCTCGATCTTGGCGTCCCGAATCTTCGCGGTGAATCCGATCCACCACGAGGCGCGTTCGCCGCTTTTAAAGCGGTATCTATATGTGGCACGCCACGAATTGAACAGATACGTTGCCTGCACTACTCCCGGCTCGAACGTTTCCCCCGCAAAATTAACCGGCACCGAAATCTCGCCGCTGTCCGTTACGGAGAACGGCGCGAGCAGGAGCCGCACCCCGTGACGCTCATTCACGTTCCAGGTGAGGTACATTCTCCCCGCCGGATAGGGGCCGCTCCCGATCACGTCGACGATGGAGAACCTCGTTCCGCCCGCGTCGTTCGGGATCTGAACGTCGTTCACCGTCTGCCAAACGAAGCCTCCCTCGACCTCGACCGCGAATGCAGGCAGCGCCTCTCCGCACGCCGCGCCTTCCGCGCCGAACAGCAGCATACACAGCAAACCGCACATCGCTGCCGTCATTCGTGTCTTCATCATTGCCTCCCCGGCATATTTCATCTCGTCGCCATCGCTCCGCGCCTCTTTTTGACCACCGCGGCGGCCGGGCATCTCATTATTTCCCGATATTAGATCTTATTTCCTCTATTATTGTCGTATCGATCCAATAAAGATCCGAACAATTCGCGGCTGGAAAACGGATTTGGCGCTCGATCAACTCCTTCAGCGAGTGTTTTCGCTCGAGCGCCGGCGTGACAGTTTCCGGTTCAACCACCTGGAAGAAGAAATACTTTCCATCACAGGAAAGAGAGGGGGTTCCCAGGCAGAAAGCCGAATTGACCTTCCCGCCGAGATTGATGAGTTCGCTCCAGTCGTTCTGGCCTTTATTGAACGAGACATAATAATTCCATCCGCCGCCGATGGCGTCATCCCTTCCGAACGCCGGCATGACAAGATAGCTCTCATCGGGGGCGACGAACGCGTGGAAATTATACTCACCGGTATTGATCGCGGCAGGGAGAATTTCCGGCTCTCCATATTTTCCATCGATCAGTTTCGCCCGGCAAATCATTTCCGTCATGTCCTTGAATCGCCTGGATACATAGAGGGTCCCTTCTTTAGTAACGGAAGGGCAGGTCGTATTCTCACTCCCGTTCACCGGGGCATTGACGAGCGCCGGTTCAGTCCATCCAGTCGCCGTTTTGTCGACATACCAGATGTTGAATTGCGCCGTAATACCCGAAGCGGCATCGTTTGCCGGCCTGGAGGAGTGAAAGAACATCCGCTCTCCGTCGGGGCGAATTGCCGGCCATCCATCAAAGTACCGGCCGGCAAAGGGGGCGACTTCGGGTTCGGTCCATTTTCCATTTTCCAATCTGCTGGTGACAATCGTTTCGAGACTCGAAAATTTAATTGTCCAGAAGCATTCTTTTCCATCGGGCGTAAACGCGATGCTGCTCTCATCGAGACCGGTTGAGATGACGCCGGGCGCAAAGATTTCGGAGGTTTTCTCCGGCGGTGTCCGGCCAAGATAGGGGCCTGTTAAATCGGGGAAACCCTTTTGATCGGTTTGACAGCTCGCGCCGGCGTGGAAAAGGACACTGAAGATCGTAAGCAGAAATATTGTTCGCATTGTGGATATTCCTTTTCCGACCTGTTTTATCTTCGTTGACTCATTCACGGGCTTCTTTGAACCATGTAATAATCGTCTCCCGCCAGGCGGCCCCCCTCACCTACCCTTCGGCGGCTCCGAGGGGAATCCCTCGATCCAGAGGAAGGGCGGCCGAGGCTCCTTCCACTTCGTGCCGAAGGTCTCCTCGCAGAACTTTTCGATCGTCTCGTAATCCGCGTCGCTTCTGACGGCGTTCGAGAAGAGGAACGTCTTGTCGGGGTAATTGTACCTGAGACCCTCGATGACGAAGATCCTCACAGATCTGCGGGAGACTCCCGTCATCTCGATCACAAGATCGGTCCTGATCCCCGATGCGAGCGCTTCGAGGGCGGCCGGCGTGCCGATGAATCCGAGGTGCCTTGCCGCTTCGGCCTTTTCCTCCGGAACCGCCGCCACGTTGAACCGCCTGATCGCCCTTTCCTCGATATTTTTATCGCCGAGCGCCGCCGAGGCCAGTATCGTCTCGATCTTCGCCGCCCAAACGGGATTCATCATAAGGGAATCGACGACCTCCACAGCCTCGGGCGGTTTGGCCTTCGCGATGACCAGAAGCAGCCTCGTGTCCGGCCAAATCCGGAGATTGCCGGCGAGCTGCTTTCCGAACTCCTTCAGGGCCGCGGCGGGTACGCATTCCTGCAGGTACCCGACGCAGAGATCCCTCGCCGCCGTCTCCCTCGAAAGCCCTTCCGCTGCGAGCAGCGAGATCACCGCCCTGTCGCGGATGAGGTTTCCCCCCTTCGCGTAGAGCGGATCGGCCTTCTTCCCGATTTCGGCGATCAGGCGGCATATCTGTTCGCGGACCGGCTCCTCCTCGCGGCCGAGGGCCGTGCGAAGATCGCCGAGAACCGCCGCATCGGGCCTGCCGTTCACGAGGTAAACGCCAGCGTCGCCGCGGAACTCCTCTCCCGTCCTGAATTTTCTGATCTGTTCCTGTAACTGGCTCAATTTTTCGTTCTCCTTCCCGGAATCATAACTGCAGCTGCCTGCGACCGCCGCCTGGACGATCGCCGCGAACAGAATAACGACGGCCGGATATCTCCCGGCCCGCGGGCGCGGCCGCCGGGGGGCAAAGACCCCGTCATCCGGGCGCGGCCCGCAAGCGTCGCGCATGGAACGGCCTACGGGCGGGTTATGACGCTCCATTGGTTCTCGTTTCCTCCCGGCGGATTGTAATATCTCGGCAAATCCTTGAAACGTATCTTCATCCCCGTCCTTGAATTCGAGTAATGCATCATGCACTCCAGCTTGTCCAGGTCGCGCAGATTCAGCAATTCGTGGCCGCACTCGTGCCCTATCACCTTGTTGACCATATCCTGGTCGTCGCTTCCCTCCTTGACGAAGGCGGGATCGCCGCTCAGCCCTCCGAGGGGCCACCAGATCCCCTCGGTCACCGGGTGGACCTTTGTCACCGTGCCCGTAAGGGTCACCACCCTGGTATTCACATCGACCGCCGTGACCTCGATCTCCTCGTAGTTCCCCGGCCCGCCGAGCTGATATGTGTCCGGGGTTATATATGCCATATATCTGCTGGTGAGGTGCGAACCGAGGGTGATCGTCGGATCGCCGATCGCGGTCGCCGTGCCGAGGCTGAACAGCCATTGCAGATCCTTCACGACGACGATCTTCTTGTCCGTCCCTGTGAGGGCGTTGATTATCGCCTGTTGTCCCGACGAGGTCCTGCCTGCCTCGAGGACGAGCGCTCCCGCGCCGGTCGGATCGAAATTGATATCGAGCACTCCGCCGGTCGAACTGTAATCGGTGAGCGCGATCGTCGCGACGGTCTGCTTGTAAAATCCCCTCACCGCCGTCTGTGTATCGGCCACGCTGAAACTCGGCCGGCTGAGCGCGGTCGACGCCGAGGTCGAGTCCCAGACCTTCGCCACTTTCGCGGTGACGGATTTTTCCTGGTAGACGTTGACGGTAAGGCTCGCACATATCGGGCCGTCGTCGGCGTTGGCCCTCGCGCGGATGATCGTCTCGCCGTCCCCCGCCTTGCCGTCTATGAAAAGTGTGAAATTCGCGGGCGGCGTCCCGTTTGTTGCCGCCTCGGCGATCGAAGTGTCGTCGGAGGTGAAATGGAGAACTCCCCCGCTCGCCCCGCCCCTTATCGCCACCATCACTTCTCCCCTGCTTCTCTGTTTAACCGAAAGGTGCGGCGTCTGTCCCGCCGGCGTCGCGTCGTCGCAGTCCGCCCCCATCCCGTCGTACCCCCAGGAATGCGACGGCGACGGCGAGAACGCTACCGATATCACCGTTATCCGCGTCGTCACAACCGCTGGCCCACCGATCGGGGCCTCGGCCGCAGCCGCGTCCGCGTCGCTCACAGGTTCGGTAGTCGCCTCCTCCGGCGACTCTTCGCTGGATTCGCTTCCCGACGTCTCTTCGGCCGCCCCTTCGCTGGTCCCGCCGTCGGGCGTTCCTTCGCTCGTCCCGCCTCCGGATGCCCCATCGCCGGACCCACTGTCGGCCGCTTCTTCGCTCGTCCCGCCGTCCGCCGGCGCAAAGCTCAGATTGATCACTTCATCCGACAGCGTGGCGCTGACGTTAGCCCCCGCCGTTATCGTCACCGTATCGGTCGCCTGGTTCGAAAGCGTGACCTTCGCGCTCGGCGAGCTCCACGTCCACGTGCCCGAGGTCCCCTCGTCGTGCATCGCCTTCATCCGTATCGCCCCGCTCACGGGAACCGCCGTCGGCGGGGCCGAGCTTCCGTCCTCGGCGAATATCCTCCATGGAGGGGGCGCGGTGAAATCGGCTGCGGCGCCGCTCGGAGTTTCGCAGACGTTCCCTTCCGCTCCGGGAATAAAAATCCTGTCGCCGGGGACGAGCCCGTCTATGCCTCCGCGAAGCCTTCGAAGCTCTTCGTTATGCTCGTCTTCCCATATCGCCCGCCACCCACCCTCGGTCCTGTAGCGCCGCGCGAGCCCCGCGACCGAGTCTCCCTGGCTTATCGTATATTCGAAGCCCGGCATACCCTAACCCTGCACGCTCTGGTTGACCTGCCTCATGTCGGGGAATTCCACCTTCACATGCCCCGGGGGGATCCCCTCCTCGCGCGCCTTGCCGCGCGCGTCGAGCTTTCCTTCTTTCGTCGATCCGTCCGGAAGGTGCAGCACGTACCGTTCGTCGGCCCTCGGATTTCCATCCGAGTTCATCAGCGAGATCTCTATATAGTCCTTGAATTTCAGAAGCCCCGACTCCTGCTGCGCCCCCGATTTGAACCCGTTTATGTCGATGACGAAAAAATACTCCGGAGGATTGTATGAGGCTCCGTACCGCGAAACCTCCTCGCTCGTCGGAAGCTCGTCGACGTCCTCGTGGTATTCGTATTCCCAGTCGATCTCGATCTTCTTGTCTTTGACGACGGCCGGGAGCTCGACGATCTTGTCGTGCGCGCCGTCCTGGTCGTATTCGAGTATCGTGACGGTCGCCTTCGTTTCCGCCTCGACCTTGTCGACGTCGGCGGTAAGCTTGACGACGTCCCCCCTTCGCGCCTCCTGCGCGCTCCAGGCCATATTCGTCACGACAGGCGCCGGATAGACGGGGATTTTGTGGGACTCGCCGTCGATCCCGTTCGCCGAAATCTTCACCTCGAACCAGGCCATGTCGCCCGGTTCGACGTCGGCCGGCACGTCGAGGTACCCGATGTACCTGTTCGAATCGATCGTGTCCTTTATCTTCCCGAGCTTCTTTCCCTTTTCGGTTTTTCCCTCGATCTCGAGCTTCGCCCCGTTTCCGACGAAAACGGTGACTACCTCGAAGGCCGCCCCGTAGCCGGTATACGCCGCCCCCTGCCGCCAGTCGGCATATATGAGAGCCGATTCGAGCTTGATCTCCTCTTTCGAATCGGTCGGCTTCTTGAATTCGGACTGCGGCATCGTCAATCATCCTTTATTTCGAACGTCGCGGGGCGGTCAATCTCCCCTCGGCTCGTATGTCCCCGGCGGACGGTCACTCTTCCTGCGGCTCGTACGTCCCGGGGAGCAGGTTCTCCACGACCTTTTTCACATTCTCGCCGAGCATCTTGTAAGACTTCTTTGTGAACTCGATTTCGAAACAGTATCCGCGGCTCTCGCGCAGCACGAAGATATACTTTTTGAATATCTTGATGCCGTCGACCGGCATCCACCTGTAGACGAATTCCCACGAAGGGTAGCACCCGGGAACCGTCGACTCCTCGTCCTTCAACACCTCGACGCCCTGAAACGCATCGAGGACGGGTTTCGTCCTCAGGCGGGCGAATTCCGCTATGTCCGCCTGCTGCGGATTGCGGTCGATAACGAGCATCAGGATGTGATCCTGCTCGTCGATGACCGGCCCCCTGAAATGAAATACCGTCTGATCCTGCCACCCTTCGGGCAGATCGAAATTGAACCTGTCGATTTGCTTTTTCATGATTCCCGTCGTCCTTTATAAAGGCCCGAGCCGTTCCTATTCAAGACAGTAAAGGCTTTTTTCGCTCAGCACATAGATTCTTCCACTTGCGTCGACGGCGGGCGGAATCCCGAACGCCTCCCCTTCCATCGACACCATGCTTTTGAATATCTTCCCGCCCGTGGAATCGAACAGGCAGAGGAGCGCCCCGTCGAGAACGAGCGGGCAGTTCCCCTTCGTAACCGTCATGCACGCACGCTCGCCGAGGATCGGCGGGGTCGTCCATTTGACCTTACCGCCCGCGATACACTGCAGGCATCCGTTGTCTATAATATAAACGGTCCCTTCCTCGCCGCACACAGGCGGCTGGACGAGCGTGGGATTGATCAGTGTAATCGACCAGAGCTCCTCTCCGGCCGGCGAAAAGGCCTTGAGGATCTTTTTTGCCGCCGGGGTGTCTCCGGCTTTTCCGATCACGACCAGCCCGCCCGCAAGATCGAGCGACGCGGCGAGCGGATTGACGAGACCCGTCTTGAACCCGCGATCGGATTTTCCGCTTTCGGTATCGTACAGTGTCACCTCTTCTCCCGTGACAGTGACCAGCGTCTTTTCGTCGGCGGTAAGAAGGGCGTGATTTACGATCCCGTCGAACTGATAAGACCATTTCTTCGCGAGGGTGCCGCGAACGAACCTGTATATGTAATGTTTCTTCCCGCTCTGCCCGCGGATGCCGGCGTTCTGAACGACACCGAGCACCTCGTCCAGGGCCGGCCTTATGAGAAGCGCGTACGCCCATTGATCGAATCCCGGGACCGGCTCCTCGGGCCGCAGCTTCTTTCGATTGTAGTCCTGGTAGACGAGGCCTGCGTTCGCGTTGAAGTACGCCATCGCGCCGGCCCCCAGCACGACCGGGCTTGGATTGTTCGTCGCCTCGAAGAACTGGAATTTCCCCGATGTGGTGAAAACGAAGAGCTCCGATGCCGTTTTCGCCGCGACGACAGAATCCGTGGCGAGAACCGCCCTCGGCGATATCGGCATCTGCGGGTCTATTTCGGCGAACCGTTTCGACCACGCCGCCTTCCATTCCCGTTTCGCCTCGACGGGGACGTAGGAATTGCGCTGATAATTTGCATACTCGACCGGATAACCGGCGCTTTTCAGACTGAAGGTCATCGTTAGTTCCTTTGTTTTAACTCCGTCACTCGATCCGGCGATACATGAAATGCATATGACCGGTACGGCCAGCAATGTCAGCCGGTATTTGAAACGTTTTCTCAACTCCTGCCCCATGCCCGGGCCGATTCATCCCGGCAATTGTCACCACGATTCAAGACCGATTCCCTTCGACGCCCCCAGGCTCAGTTCCCCCGCTGGCCCTACGGATTCGGCGTGCCCACCACGTTGAACGAATTGTCGCCGAGCTGAGTCCTCAGCCAATCCCTTATGAAATTCATGTCGTCGGCCTGAAAGGCGACCGCCGTTCCGGTCCCTATATTCCTTACCTTTTTATTGACGGCCGGCTGCGATTCGTCGACCGAATGATACGGCGCGACGGCGCCGGTCCAGGCGGCACCCTGCCCGAACAGGTACCGCGCGATCCATCCACGCGAAACGTTGTTTCCCACCTCGAGCTCGGTGGAGACTGCAGGCTCCGGGACCTTGTCGTTATTGTTGTATATCACCCTCACCGTGTAATGCGCCTTCGTGTAGTCGGCCGGTTTGTTCTCGGGAGGCACCTTGGCGGCCGCATCCTGTTGCAGTTGGTTGAGATCGAGGCATATCGGAAAGAAGTAGAGGTACGTTCTCTTGAAATCGGCGTTGTTCCCTTCCAGGTAGAACCGCCCGTTGAGCTTGTTTTTTATAAACGAGCTGACCGCGGCCATCCAGACGCCCTTGTCGATAAAGCCGTCCGACCATTGGTTAGTCGCGTAGATAGCCGGGGCGATCTTCGCCTTGTAATCGACGAATTTGAACCCGACCTTGATGACGACCGACAATATTCCGTCGAACGCCCAGTTCTTGTACGCGTTGTTTATCTGGATGCTCCACGCCGTTTCATCCTCGCCGAGCTTGAAGAGGTGAAGGTCGAATTTCCCCTTCCCCTGCACGGGCGGCACCGGCGCCACGGCCGCTTTCGGTCCGCCCGGTTGTCCGGCCAGGATCGCCGGCTGCCCCGCTACCGCGGCCCTCGCCGCGGTGAAAACAGTAGCCCCGCTCTTATAGGGTTTGGTGATGTCGCGGTAGTCGTCCGGCGCCGAGGCAAGGTGGAAGTTCATCGTCTTGTCGGCTCCCCCCTTGTTGAAACGGTGGACTATCTTGTACTCGGTGCCGTTCAGTATCTTCTTGAGTTCCTTGTCGTCCGCGGCGGCATCGTTGAGGCGGGTGACGAAATTCCAAATATGTCTCATCCGCGGCGCCTCGGTGTACCACATCATCGATTTTAAATCCCACTGGTACGGCATCCCCGGGTACCACTGGAGGAAGAAATTCTCCTTCGTGTCGTGGAGGGTTCCGTCCGAATATTCGTAATCGTCGTATTTGCCCGTACCGTGGCCGTACTCGTGCGCGATGACGAGCTCCCTGTATTTTTTCCCGTCGATATCTTCCTGCTCGCCCCGGTTGTAGTCGCTGTGGTCGCCCGGATTGACGGGGCTTTTGTAACTTAACTTGTACATTTTCGATTCGTCCACGCCCATCTGGCCATCGCCGGAATTATTCGTTATCGAAACCATGCAACCTTGCTTCCCGCCGTTCGCCGGGTACTTCGTCTCGAAATGGAAAACCGGTTTTATCTGTACCTTTCCCTTCCCCTCGCCGTCGGCCGTCTTCGGCTCGATCGTGTACCCCTTGTGCTCCCAGCGCTCCTTGGTGTTCTTCGGGCCTTCCTTGCCGAACTCGGCCACCTCTGGATCGGTAACCCCGGCCCCCAATTTCTTGTATCGTCCGCTCCAGTATATAAGGAGGAAGGAACGGACCTTCAGGTTGTCCGCCTTGGCCGGGTCGGGTACCAGGCACCCGCCGTGTATGTAATGAAGCTGATATTTCCCGCATGACAGGCAATAGTAGTTGGGAATGTGGAGCTGGAAAAACATATTGGCCCCGACCTCGCCCGGGTCGGGATTTCCGGTCAATGTCAACTGCGTATCGTTCTGAACGGAAGCGACCGTGTAAGTTGTATCCCTCCACGCTCCCCCCTTGTATACCGTCAATATGCTGCCCTTCATGGCGTCTTTCAGGAATTTCGTTCCCGTACCCGTCACCACCGCGCTGCCGTTCACGAGGGTTACCTTCTGCGCGGCGTTATAAAAGGAATCCCCGCTTATCTTCGTCCCGAAATGATGCCGCGTGTCGCCGATCGTCGCGGCGCGGCATCCGAGGACATGTTTCGGCGATTTGAATTTCGCGTTCCTCTCGGTGCGGGCGTCGGAGACGCTGTAGCAGTCGTTGGCGAAGATGACGAACCTGACGACGCCGTCCGTTGGAAGATCCGTTATCAGGTTCGCCTTGAACTTGAAATCGGTGAGCGCCGGGTAGTCCGTTTCCGGCTTGTAGAGGACCAGTTCCTCGCCCGATACATGGAACAGCGAATAGCGCGAATTGTCCGACAGGTTGACGAGGCCGTCCGCGGCGTTCCTGTCCTTGGGAGCGTTGTTGGCGGGATCGTTGATGTTCTGCCTGCCCTCCTTGTCGACGAGGACGATGTCGTCGAAGGAGAACGTCAGCGGGTTGGACGCCTGGGTCGTCTTCGTGCCGTACGGCTTGATCTTCAGCACCTTCATCACGGCCTCGAAGCGGCCTCCCTTGTCGTTGGCGCCGTCCTTGTACCTGGTCCAGTAAAGCTGCGACGACCATTCCTTCGGAAGATCGTAGTGTTTGAAATAGTTGGCGTACTTGTCGGGCACCTGGAGGGCCCTCACGTCGGCCGTCTTTTTTTCGACGATGCTCGGCGTGGAATCGGCGGCCGAGGTGAAGATCCATTTCGTCTTGTCGGGCCCCGATTCGGATTTCGTACTGAATTCGAAATGCAGGTCGTCCCGCGCAGGAGTGTTCTCGACCTGCACGGTGTAGACGCCGTCGCTGAACTTGGTTATCGTGTTGATCGGCATCTTCTGATACTTCGCCCCGACCTTCCTGTAATGGTACGCCTCGATCGTAAGGCCGGCCGGCGCCTTCTGCACGGTGGGTTTCTTGTTCTTCACCTTGACCTTGTCCATGTAGGTGAAGGAGAGGTGGTACGCCGTCGATTTCAGATCCTTCTCGGGATCGATGTAGTTCGCCAGCATGTGATTGGCGTACCAGAGCGGGCACTTGGGCGGACCGTCTGAGGTGTGCTTCGCCGCCTCGCCGGCGGGGCATGAGAAAACCCTCGCGCCGATCTTTTTGGCCGTGTCGTCGATGTCGCTTCCGTTGAAGAAGAGCAGCTCGACGCGCCGGTACTTGTCGGCCTGGTAGTTGCTCTTGAACTTGTTCTCGGTCATCGGGAAGGACGCGCCGCAACCGGCGAACTTTTTCGTCTCGCTGATGAATTTAAGGTTGCCCTTCGGGAGCTTCGACGTGTCCGGGATGACCTTCGGCGGGTTAGGCGCTATGCCGAGCGCCGAACACATCTCCTCGAGGTAGAGCCCGTAAACCGCCTTCCAGACATCCTTCGGCCACTTCTTGTCCTTCTTGATCGAGCCGTCGACAAGAGCCATGCTGAGTTTCGGCGTGTGGCTCTTGTTGTACCCTTCGAAGAAATTTTTCGTGGCCGCGAGGATCTTCGCGGAATTGTTGTCGTCCCATTTGTCGTCGAGGTCTGGCGGGTTGCAGTTCCACAATTTGCGGTTGAAGTGGAAATATTTGAGTATGCGCTTTATGTCCTCGACCTTCTGCCCGTTTTCGGCGATCGCGCTCCAGCGCTCCACTTCGCCCGTAAGAAGGCATGTCACGCCCTCCGCGCGAAGGGCCGAGAGGGTGAAGCACTTCTTTACGTCGCCGCCGTCATCGGAATGGGCAACGACCACGAGCCTCTTGCGGGCATCGAATTCGAACTGCTTGTAGGCGGCCGCGAGGCCCCTTATCCCGGGAATCTTTTTCTGGTCGACGTCATCTGGCTTCGAGGGCAGCAGGATCGGCGATTCCTTGGTGTAATATTCCTTGCCGAATTCAAGGATGTCGACGACCTTGCGGGTCAACGAAAAAACGCCTTTGGCATGAGTGTTCGCCATAATGATATCCCGGCCGATCCGTTTATCCGGTTATTCGTCCGCCCGGCTGCCCGACTATTCGTTTATCCGACTGTCCGTCCGGTCCCGGTTCCGCCGCTCGTTTATCAGGGGCTGAAGAAGACCTTTACCTGGCCCGGCGGAATATTCTCCACCCTGGCGGTTCCGTTCTGATCGAGCTTCCCATTCCTGACCTGGCCGTTGGGCAGCTTTACCTCGTACTCCGCGCCGCCGATCGGCTTGCCGTCCTCGTCATTGAGCTGGAGCTCGATCCAGTCCTTGTACTTGAGCAGGCCCGAACGCTGCCTCAACCCCGCCGTCTCGACGACGAAATAGTAGAACGGGTTCGAATAATTCTTCTCTTCCTTATATTCCTGGACGTTGAAAAGCTTCTCGTCGACCTTGAGCTCCCATTCGTGCTCGATCTTGTCGGAGTCGACCTTCGATTCGATCTTTTCGAACTCGTGGTCGGCGAAATTGGCGTCCTTGATGAATATCTGGATGGTCGCTTTCTCGCCCGAGTCGATCCCGACCGTCCCGATCAAGATCTTGACCTTGTCCCCGACGGCCGCCTCCTTCACCGACCAGGCGGCCTTCGTTATCGCGGTCAGCTTGATGTCGTGGCTGCCGTCCTTGACGCCCGCCTTCTCGATGCTGCCGGTCAGGTAATCGCTCGCTTCCTTGCCGTCGGGCCCCTTGAGGGTGTACTTCACCCCGGTGACCGGCTTGCCCCCCTTGTCGACCACCTTGACGTCGAGGAAATGCCCCTCCTGCTGCTCGCCCGCCTGGGACGATGCCGCCGCCGCACCCGAACCGGCGCCGCTTCCGCCTCCGCCGCCACCGCCGCCGTTGTCGATCATGACGTTGGGGCTCCCCATGATTATTTCGCCCTTGTTCATCGGGGGCTTCTGGAATGGGCCCCCCTGCGGGATGTGCGGGGGCATGTTCGAGGCGGTGCTGCTTACGGTGGCCGCCGGCATCCCCATTATCTTGACGGAGGTCGAGAGCTGGCCGTCGAGCATCCCGGCGAAGGGGTGCGGAAGGGGGGTCGGGACAGGGCCCCCGGGCGAGGGTATCATGATGATATGCGTGTCGACGCCGACCACCTGGTCGTTTTGCTTGGCGGCGGGCATCTTGTTGATCATCACGGTGCCGACGGCTATGACCTTGCCGACCGGCAGATCGGCCGGGTCGTTGCAGGTCTTCGCCGTGTCTCCCATCCTGGCGGCTGGCTTGCCCATAGCGACTCCTTGAAATCCCTTTTACGAGAATCGATTATATGCGCTTCGCACCCGGCAAGTCAATTTTTATCGGTTTGCCACTGAACGGCTTTGAAATGGCAGGCTTTGGCGGCCCGGGCCGAATAGTTAAGTAATTGACAAAACTGGGGAAGCGTGGTAAATATTGGATAGTTGGACTCGTTGACCACAATATATATGAGTCACTGGAGGCGGCAGAGGGATTTGGAATCTTCCGGACAGGAGGCAGGGAATTTTCGCTGTGCATATCAGGATACATTGCGAGCGTTTGCAGTTTATCATGACGGGGGTTTTTAACAGGATTTGATACATTGTTGATTTTGAATAATTTCAAGCGAAAATTGTTCGCAGTGATATTGGATACACTGCGGAGCTTGCAGTGATATCCAATATCATAGTTCTGTCTACATTATGTTAGCTCGTTTTTATTCTTGACAGGCATGCATAATGCATGCATACTTATGCATATGAGAACTACACTGAACATAGACGACAGCCTACTACGCAAGGCTGCCAAGCTGACCGGAGTAGACGAAAAGACTTCTTTGGTACGTTTGGGGCTCGAGGCATTGATTTCTCTTGAAAGTGCCCGTCGCTTGGCGGCGCTAGGGGGAACTGAGAGAAATCTTAACCCGGTCAAACGTAGAAGGCCAGGAGAGGAAGCATGATTCTTGCCGATACTTCGGTATGGATCGAGCACTTCCGCACAGGAAACAACAAACTGGTTACACTCCTGAACGAAGGTCAGGTTTCCTGTCATCCGTTCATTGTGGGCGAACTTGCCTGTGGAAATATTAAAAACAGAGATGAAATCCTCAGCATGCTTGCAGCTTTGCCGGGTACGCCTGTCGCCGACCATGAGGAGATTATTCATTTCATCTCGCGTCACAAGCTTCACGGAAAAGGTATTGGATTGATAGATGCACATTTGTTGGCATCTGCTTTGTTATCCAGTTCGAAGTTATGGACATTGGATAAATCCTTGGCTTTGGTTGCGAAGACTCTCAAAATAGGGGTTTAATACAAGATCACGAGCTAACCCTCGGTTCCAGCCGTCGGATCTTCCCCGTCACGGTCCCTGCAAGGGCAGGGCCCGCGCCAGTGAAGCCCGCCGCTGAACCGAAACGTTGGGCGCTTCTCCGATATCTCTCGAATCCACGGAGGGTCAAGTGCGTTTTCTGGTGAAATGGTACCGAAGTGGCTGGCTATGGATCGACCTTGCGGCGCTCGGTGGGGCAACGGTATCCGCAGTTCTGTACGCAACCTACTGCAGCTCCCATTCGACCGGACGGCCCGCGGCGATTGAGTTTTGGCCCGGCATCACGACGGATTTGTACGGAGCATGGCTTAGCGTTCGCGTAATCGATTTCCTTATCAAGCGGCGCGACCGCAAGAGCGAGGAGCGGTGGCGCGTCATGCAGGTCTTGCTGTACGTACGGGATCTCACAAGGTACTTGAGTCCTACCCCGAATCTAGCCGACCTTGCCAAGTTGCGGGACGAAGTGGACTTCTTTCATGAGGGGCACAATGTCGCTGCTCGGAAGAAGTACTTATCCGCCGACGAACAAGGCGATGTCGACGCAGTGATAGCTGCGGCAAAGACCCTTGTGCGGGGCTGTGAGGCCGTCATCCAGTTGGGGGTAGCGTTGAGCCGTGAACAGCAGTGGCTGGATGAGCATAGCAAAGAGCTCTACAACGCTGAGGAGCCCGGCCGCCCGTACCGGGAACTCCTCCAAAGCCTGGGCAGCTGGCACTCTGATATCGTCCGAAGCATCGAGGTGCCGGAGCGTCCCGACAGGGACGCGCCAGAGGACCCTGACCCTCGGTTGAGTTCTGAGGCACTGACTCTCGCGCGTCGTGTGCAAGGACTGCATAGGGGGCTGGTGGATCTTCTAGGACGAAGGCGAACGCTGGAGGCGGCAGCAAAAGACTTGGACCAAGCAATCGTTTGCGCTCGCCGGAACATCCTTGACGAAGAGGAGGCGCTTCTGAAGTGATTGCCAGAGTGCCCAACAAGGCCATGAACCAGCTGACCTCCGCTGCGCTCCGGTCACTGGTTATGGCTGGCGTCAGGATGAATGTGGTTGGATATCGAGCGGTGCGGTGCCGGCTGGTGGAAACAAAGGGTCGGTTCAACAAAGAATGCGAAGGTTAAAGATTGCGTAGTTGGATGGGCCGGCACCGACGCTATGAGCTTAGGTTGCGGTGACTGCTGAAGCCCATGTTGTACTGGTGGAGTGTCATGGTCAAGAAGCACATACCAAATAGACACGTTTCGCCCGAGGCTCCGGCAAAGTCAAGGGCCGTTAATCGAATCGTGACCGCCGTGACCCTCTTTGTTGCCCTCTGGGGGGCGGTTTTGAGCACCTGGGTCTACATGGACCAGAGACAAAGCTCAGCACCCAAGATCTACGTGCGCATGGATGTCCAAGCCGCCGGATACGATCAAAGCAATACTCCGGTGGGTGATGTCCAGGTTCTATTCCTGAATGTTGGAAAAGAGGGGTTCAGTATATCCCCGAGAGTTGACATTCTGGCAATTGATTCACGAACTGGTAAGAAGGTCGGGGCTATAGCCGGTTTCGAAAGAAATCGTCCAACCGACTCTCGACCACAGCTATTGGTGCTCCCAGTAACGCTGAAGCCCGGAGAAGAAGCGCTAGCACAATCCTCGGGGCTGGCGCTGAGTGAACTAGTGAATTCGCTTGACTACGCAGCAGTAACTTTCGAACTATCGGGTGGTTCTCGATGGATCGCTAGGTTCAACGATCCAGATTACCTGACTTGGGACGCGAACCGCAGGCAACTCACCGGGTGGTCCGGTGGCGGATTGGCGGAGAGAATCAAGTGACGGCCAGGGTCCAACATCCGGCTGCACCAGGAGCCATGCGCTGCGCTTCGACCACTGTAAGCCGAGCGTTGAGGGACATATGGAAACAATTACTTTGAGCGCTTGGGCTGTTTTCATCCGTAAAATCGAAGCCATTCGGGAAGAATACGGCAGCTACGAATGTGCTGGCCGCAAGTTTCCGAATCGTATTCTCTACCGTGGCCAAGCTGATGAATCTTGGCATCTGCAAACCACCCTGGAAAGATTCTCATCAAGTCTTTGGACTGTGGCATCGTACATGGAAGTGGCCCATACGTGCCTGCCCCAGCTAGAATCATACCTTGATAAATCATGGGGCATATCTACTCATTGGCCTGCTGTACTCGATGAAGTCAAGCGCGGGCTTCGCGAAGGCCCCGACCTCATTCCCCATTACGACTACTGGGTTTACTTGCGGCATAACGGATTTCCATCACCACTTCTTGATTGGAGCGCTTCCCCATGGGTTGCAGCCTTTTTCGCTTTCGAAGAGAACCTCCGAGCTAAACGAGTTGCCATCTACGCTTATGTACCGAATAAAAGAGGCCACAGATTCTCCTGGCAAGGGAAGCCTCGAATACAAGTGCAGGGACCAAATGTAAGAACGCACAAGCGTCATTTCCTTCAACAAGCTTGGTACACAGTGGCTCATCAAGAAGAAGGTGATGATCAAAAATTCGTCAGTCACGAGTCCGCTTTTGGGGAACCGGAGTCAGGCCAGGACATTCTCATCAAACTTACTATCCCTAGCTCGGAGCGGAAGACTGCACTAGACTATCTATACGAGTACAACATAACGAGGTTTAGCCTCTTTCAGACGGAAGAAGCGCTGGTTCAGACGCTGGCGTTCAGCGAGATTGAAAGAGGCGCCCTCTAACTCTCGCTGCAGCGGTCGGTCCTGCGCGTCATGCCCCTTGCGGTGCAAGGGATCGCCGCTGGATGATGCGTTAAATATACCGAGGAGACACATGCGAAGAGCGCGAGTATTCATAAGTTGCGGTCAATGCAATGTAAGAGAGAAGAGCATTGGGTATTCTGTTGAGGACTTTTTCAAAGGGAGGGGCTTCGAAACGTACTTTGCAGATAGGGTGCACTCTCCGGAGGCTCTCACAGAGAACATATTTCGCTTTCTTCGATCTTCCGAATATTTTGTGTTCGTCGATTTCAGAAGAAACCCGATTGCCGACAACTCCTTTCGCGGATCCGTCTTCGTCAACCAGGAACTGGCGATTGCCACGTTTCTTCGGATCTCAGGATTAGGCTTTGTGGAGAAGGGCGTCGCAAGAGAGGGGATCTTGGGATACCAGATCTGGAATGCACTCGAATTCGAAGACGGAACACAGATCCTCACCCAACTCGAACATCACACAGGCTCTTGGGATCCCACTTCCGTGAATGAACTGTTCATGGAGTTCGATCCCGCGAATGTCTCAAGAGCCATCACTATTACGAACAATACCGAAAGGCCAGTGACGGATTGGTATCACCTGACCGTGCGGAATCGCAACAAGAGCGTTCATGCCCTATCGTGTCTCGCGTACTTGACTGGAATCGAAGACCTCGATAATAGACGCTTGATTCCCGTGCCATCTGTCGAATTGATATGGTCGGGATTAGGGGACTACTCCGCCAATATAATAGCGGGAGCAGAGCGCAAGTTGGACGCATTCTTCGTAATGCGCACAGAAAATGACATACGATTCAACCATCGCAGTCCGTCTACGACTGCCTCCGCCTTCTGGCTGCCCGCTCTGAAGCAAGGAAGATACAAGCTCGAGTTTACAGTCATTTCTTCGAATTTTGCGACTGTGTCGCGGAGCTTCTTTCTTGAGCACAAAGGAATTTTCAGCGACGTCATTTTTCGGCCATAAACGGAGGATATCTAACTCTACATTCAGCCTGTACCTATGCTCCCCGTTTGATGATTTGAGAGTGCTAAGTGAACACATTTAGTTCTAGAGAAATTGCCATTGCGTTCTGGACCGTCGCTTTTTTGATTTTTACTTTATCCATAAAGGGCGTGCGGAAGAATGCTTTGGGCCTGGTTAGGCAAGCTCTCTTCTCTAAGCTCATCCTAATATGGTTATCATTATCTGCGTATGCTGTGATCTTGGTCCTCGGGCTCAGAGATCTAGGCCTTTGGACAACAGACCTTTTTAAAGACACGCTAGTCTGGTTTGTATTTGGTGCTTTAGCGTATCCGTTTCAGTTCCACGACCCACAGAAAACACCTCGAGTACTAAGAGTCCTCGTCCGTGACAGTTTGTCCGTACTCATTGTCGTTGAAGTTCTAGTGGAAACATACACGTTTTCGTTGCCCATCGAGCTGATTATCGTACCGACCGTCACCTTGATCGCGATGATGGGCGCGGTAGCTGAAATGCGAGAAGAGTTCAACCCGGTCGCGAAAATACTTGGTAATGTTCAGGCCCTCGTTGGATTCGCCCTCATCGCAATTGTGGTTCGGCGGGCCGCAATAGATCCGGACCACAGTTTTGTTGCGGGACTTTTTTCGTCGTTGATAGTTGTGGTTCTAAGCCTTGCGACATGGCCGTACATTTGTTTTTTGCGCCTGGGTTTCGCCTACGAAGATATGTTGTGGAGGATCGGCTGGAAGAAGAACGTATCCAGGGGGTTCAAACGCGTCGCTGCGTTTCGCATCATGCGGCACCTTCGGTATCGGCCTACGGCGGTTGCACCTTTCATCCGCCGGAACGTTTTTAAGTTAAATGATGTTGTCGATCAGAAAAGTCTTGATGCACTTCTGGGTGAAGACCGGAATAAGACAAGCGATTAACGGTGACTAAAGGACACGAAAAGCTGCATAACGAGGCTAATGCAGCCGATGCAAAAGCCATGAGGCTGATTAGCGGCGTTATCCTACTTTATGTCTGGAGAAGTAATGACAGGGGATTGGATCGTTGAATCAGTAGAGCAGTATTTTTCAGCGAGTCCAATTGGACCATTTTTGGAAGTGAGCCGTGTGTTTCATGACGAAAGTCATTCGGTCTCGCAGGCTCTAAAGACGACCTTTGAGCGTGTTCCAGAGGAGTTGCTGTCTTTAACAAAGAAAGATGCAAACTTTCTAGCATTGTATGGACATTTGGATCATGCAGAGCAGGATTGGTTTGCAAGGGAGCAAACCGTCGTAAACGAACTGAATTTGCGAAATCGGCTGTGTCGCAGACATCATCTCCTTACGCAGAACAACAAAGCCCGTCCAGCCCCATATGATGAACCTGCACTGGCAGATGTACCGGTGAGTGAGGATCGACTTGTTCCCCTCTCAGAGTTCGAGGTAAAAGAAGGCGTCCTTGTACGGAATAAACGCGCCAACGTGATACTGCCCCCTACTCCATCAGAAAACTCATCACATTGGATTACGCGTGCGCTGTTCGAAGGCCACTCTGTGTTTTGGCTGCATACCTATCATCCAAACAATTACGGCGCATTCAACAAACAAAGAAACTTCAACAAAGAAACCCAGATAGCCGATGGTTTGGAAAGCTACGTATTGACAATACAGAAATTCGTCAATACTCGGATTCTTCATCGAGACCATACATGAACTTGACCTCGCGGACTTTCGCAGTAGGACTGAAGTATGACTTCAGCTGTTAATAAATATTCGGGGTTTGTTTACTTATAGATCCTTTCAGGGATAGTTGACATAGGAAGAGGCGGAGCCCCGACGCTAATTTTCGCTTTGGAGATGTAAATCGCTTGCTTATGAAAGGGAGACAAAAGTAATGTTGTTGAAGCCAAAGCTCCTTTATGTTGTCGTTTCGGGAGTATATTTCCTTATCTGTAAGGATGAACTCTCTACGCTTGGTGTTATAGCAGTCGATTCTATGTATATGTTCTCTGTCATCGGTCTGCTTTTATTGCGTATTAAACGAGGATTCGCCATTGTTTTCTTTAGCTTCACTACTCTTGCTTTAGTTTCAGCTATGGTAGGAAGCTGGGGTTCTCAAAGCGCCTACTTTTGGCACATATTTGATGTCTTATCGGCTGCGTCAGCTCTGCTTGTAATGCTGTCTGTACCTATTCTTATCATCCCAT
>JBFYZH010000131.1:0-4846 GCA_041309605.1 Candidatus Krumholzibacteriota bacterium | reverse complement strand
GTTAGTTTAAATCTTTACTATGGCGAACCCTACCTCAATCTGGTCAAGGCCTACCTTCTAAACAGCATCATTAAGCAGGATTACGAAATATCGAGGGATATCGATGAAAAGTTCAGTTCGAACATCAAGCGGGCGATGCAGCTCAATCCCTTTCTGGACTCTGCGAAGATCGAGCAATCAAGGACATTGTTCATGGAAGACAGGCTGGAGGAGGCACTGGATGTCCTTGAGAATCTCAAGGACAATCCTTTGAAGGCGACCGCTGAAGACGTGATCCTGGAGCTCTATTTGATCCTTATGCAGAGCGCGGAGAAGATACCCGAGGATGATATCGAACGGTATCTCGAAACGATGCGGCAGATCGTCGATCAGAACCCCACCTTTGCCGATGCCCATAATTCCCTGGGAATACTTTATACCGCAAAATGCAAGATCCTGATGGACAAGGCCTCCCAGGCCTTCGGAAATGCACTGGAAATCAACCCGGATTATGAGAAGGCTCAGAAAAATCAAAGACTTACGGAAAACGACAGGCAGGGTGTTTTTATTCTTTTAAAGGCTTTATTGGACTGAAGTTTGCTATAATACTGCATGGCAGTAGCTAAAAGGAAAGATACAGGATGGACAAGCTTCACATTCAGGAAGAATGGATCGACGATATCGTACTCCTGCGGATCGACGGCCTGGTGGATTCAGGCACGTCACAGTTGATGGAAGATAAGTTCAACGAACTTATCTCCAGAGGGCACGTCAAGATTGTAGCGGACCTGGAGAGAGTGGACTATATCAGTTCGGCCGGTTGGGGTATTTTTGTGGGGGAGATCAAGGGAGTAAGAAGGAAAAACGGTGACATTAAACTCGCCCAGATGCGTCCGGATGTCAGAGAGGTTTTTGATCTGCTCGAATTCAACGCGCTGCTGACACCGTATAATTCGAAAGACGATGCGGTGGCAGCTTTCAACCAGCAGGAAAACAAGGAGTTAACCTGATAAAGATCAAGGGGGCGGCGAAGTGATGAACGACATCAGCATTTCTTTTTCGAGACCCGAAGACAATCCGGAGGTATCGGTGATCTCCGTGAGGGGATATGTCGATACTACGACATCGTCAGAACTGGAAGAGAGTCTCAAGAGGTTGTTAAGAAAAGACAGATTTGACATAGTGATAGATCTGGGAGCTGTTAACTATATCAGTTCGGCGGGTTGGGGTATCTTTATCAGCGAGATTAAAGAGATCCGCGAAAATGGCGGCGACCTGAAACTGGCCGCCATGATAGGTGACGTATATGAAGTTTTCGAACTGCTGGAGTTCCAGACGATTCTCGAAAGTTTCGATACCGTGGAACAGGCGGTAGCCAGTTTCGGCAAGTACGAGAAATCGTCGCCGGACAACCACGAATCGCAGATCAAGACGTGATCGCAGGACCGTTACGCCCGCATCCGGGGAAATAATAACACGCATAATTGCCGTATCAGGCGATTTTTTTTCTGTTCTTCGGACAACAATATGCCGATAGAGACGGTAGTCGTCGTTTTGGATCTGTCGACAGTTACCGGACAGGGGTATATGGCGGAAATACTCAATACGCTTGTGGTCGGGTGCGATCCCGATGATATCGACCTGATCAATTCTCACCTCGGTGAACACGAGTGTACGGAAGTCAGGATCAGACACAGCCGGACGATAAACGAGGCCTGCGGCGTACTCGATATATGCAGGTTCGACCTCATTCTTCTCGATATGGATATTCCCGGCATCGATGGGATGGACGCTCTCGGCAGGATCGCCGGCAGTACACGCGATGTGCCCGTCGTGCTCATCACCTCAAGGGAATCTGAAGCTGAAGCCCTTGACGCGATGCGTAACGGCGCACAGGATTATATACTCAGGGATTGCATCAACGGCCCGGCGTTGCGTAACTGCATCCGTTACGCCACGGAAAAGAAGAACATCGAGAAGGAACTCGTCGAAGCGAGAAGGGTGAAGTCGAAATTCATATCGATGATTTCCCACGAACTCAGGACTCCGCTTACGGCGGTGAAGGAAAGCGTGAGGATCCTTTCCGACGAGAAGTCGTGCGGACTCGATGAAGAGCAGGCTGATCTCGTCGATCTGGCGAAAAGGAACATCGAGAAACTGGAAAAGATCGTTTCGGATATACTCGATTTCCAGAAGATAGAGAACGGGGAAATGACACTGGAGAAAACGACCGGTGATATCAGGATTCCCCTTGGTGAAATATGCAGCTCCCTTGAGCCGGTAGCCAGGGACAAGGGACTCGGATTCAGGATGGATATCGGGGGAGATGTACCCGAGTTTCAATTCGACAGGGAAAAGATCGCAAGGGTGATCTACAACCTGGTGAACAATGCCCTGAAATTCACGGATAAGGGTTGGATCGCCGTCGCCCTTTCCAGCAGTCATAATACCGTTGTGGTCAATGTGTCCGATTCGGGGCCGGGTATTGACGAAAGCGATCTTGCGAGGATCTTCAGGCAATTCGAACAGGTCGAGAACCTCAACGACAGGAAAGGTGGGGGGACGGGGCTTGGCCTGGCGATCTCAAGGGAGATTGTGGAACGCCACGGGGGCCGCATCTGGGTGGAGTCATCGCCCGGCAAGGGGTCGACATTCTCATTTCTCCTTCCGATAGTCGAACGAAGAAGCAGGTGACTTCGCGGAACTTTCATCGATCGACAGCGTTTCAGTATATGAACGCCCTCAGTTTTCCCCGCGACCGATATTCTTGTTCTTGAACCCCGGTCCGTGCCGGCGTACAATCGCTGAAAGAGAGGACGGTGTGCGATGAACGGCGTGACCGGCAGGATTATGTCGGATATTTCCATCTACAGCGTTGCAGCCGGCTTGATCCTTGTCATTTTCTCCCTGATACTGTACAGGAATACATGGCCCCCCGTGTCGCTTCGACGGAAAATCCTTCTGGGCTCGATTCGCGGCGGCGGCTTTCTTCTTCTTGTGATATTCATAGTCAATCCGGTCCTGGTTTCCATACGTTCTGAGTCGAGAAAGCCGGTTTTACCCATTCTGCTCGATGTCTCGCGCAGCATGAGCATGGCCGATCATAACGGGAAAACGAGAATCGAAGCCGCATTGAAAACAGCCCGCTCGATGAAAAGCGTATTTTCAGGGGCGACGGTCAGGATAATACCTTTTTCGGCGGGAGTTCTTCCGGACGCGGCCGAGGATGAGCGGCTCCTTGCGACCGGAGAGGGTACCGACATAATCGGAGCGGTAATGTCGGTGCTGGGCAGGTTCCAATCGGATAATCTCTCATCCGTGATCGTAATATCCGACGGAAGGGTCACGAGGGGCATGACATCCTCACCAGGAGCGTTCAAGGTCCCGCTGTACCTGGTGGCGGCGGGAGAGCGAAACGAAACTCCTGATATCAGGATAGACGACGTGGTCTACGAAAGGACGGCGTACGCCGGCACTCGGCTCGATGTCGAGACGATCGTGAGCGTCGATGGAACGCCCGGCGGGGATCTGATCGTAGAACTGATGGAAGGCGAACAGGTGCTGGATTCCGGAAGGATCACCGCGGCGAACGGGAGCGGGGTGTACAGCGCAATATTGCGTTATACGCCAAGGGTGGATGGCGAACACAGGCTCGGGGTAAGGGTGTCCGGGACGCCTGGAGAAAAGATTATGAATAACAATTCGGCCATGTTGAGAATAACTGTGCTTAAGGACAGGATCGATATTCTTATGATCGACCAATATCCGGATTGGGACATGACATTCATCAAGAGAATCGTCAAACTCACCGAACATTACGATATCGACGTGGTCACATGGAGACCGCAGCTCGGATACCGCCTGAGCGGTGAAGACGGAGACTGGGAAATGCGCGATATCGATTCCGCTTATGACCTCGTCGTGATCGGAGACGAAAGGTATCTCTTGCGGGTGCCATCAAATGCCGGGATTCTTGAGGCATTCGTGAAAAACGGTGGAGGAGTCATATTCCTCGCCTGTGAAAACTCGCCGCTCCTCGATGACGTTTCCTATAGAAATCTGGAGAAGATACTTCCCGTGCGCCGCGATGCGCGTCAAGTCCTGGAGACCGGGGAATTCTTCGTGGAAACAGCCGGTGGTTCGGCTGCAAACCGGATCGCAGCGCTTTTCGGCGCATCCTGCGCCCCGGACAAGCTTCCGCCGCTTCTGGCGTTTCTCTCCGGCATGGAAGCGACCGCTGCCGCAGAGGTGCCGCTCGTTGTGGTGGATGGAAGGTCGGTGAAGCCGTTGCTGGCGGTTTCGCGTTACGGAGAGGGAGTCGCGGCGGTCGTGCTCGGATTTCCCGTGTGGAGATGGAAACTGGCCGGTGAAGAGGGGGAAGCCGCTTACCATGCCTTAATGTCGGGACTTATCGGATATGTTTCAGAGGGCATGGATTCTCCGGCCATCCGGATAGATACGGCAAGACCTGTATACAGGACCGGTGAAAAAGTGGAAATGACCGCCCTGATCAGGCCCGACATAGAAGTAAATAGCATAAGGGGAGGGATCCATCCGGTCTCCGGGAAAGAAAACGAATTGCCGGCCAGTTTTCTTTTCGAGCCCGAAAGGGGGGACAAGCTGATCCACAGGGCGGTAATCGAACCGCTCCCCGAGGGAGAATACATGGTGACGGCCTCCGGCGTGACTGGTTCAGGAGAGACCCTGACGGGCGGCACAAAGATCGTCATAGAACCTGTTTCCACGGAATTCGCAAGGACCTCGCGCGACGAGGAATTTCTGCGGAAACTGGCCTACGCATCCGGAGGCTCGGTGGTTGAAATGGATGATATCGCAGGTCTTTCATCGTCGATCGGGCTGAAGGAAG